>DAIERC010000312.1 GCA_027347125.1 Ignavibacteriales bacterium | reverse complement strand
TTTTATGCAAATAGAAAAGATAAGAGAAATGCTTTCAGATAAAATAATCAATGCAGAAAATATTTTTATAATTGATTCCATGCCACTGGAAGTATGTAAGCTAGCAAGAGCCAGTAGGGCTAAAATCTGCCGTGAGGATTTTGAGACATCGCCGGACAAGGGCTTCTGCGCTTCTCAGAGGACTTACTTCTATGGCTATAAACTTCATGGCCTTTGTACTATCGATGGTATTTTTACTTCTTATGATTTAACTAAAGCCTCGGTGCATGAGATAAATTATCTTAAAGACATTAAAGAAAAAATAAGCAATGTTTTTTTGCTTGGCGACAAAGGATATGTCTCAGAAGAAATTCAAACTGATTTATTTCATTCTGAAAATATTACTTTGCAAACTCCTTTACGTTTTAACCAAGACAAATATAAAAAGCAGCCTTATGTTTTAAGAAAATCTAGAAAAAGAATAGAAACTTTATTTTCGCAACTCTGCGATCAGTTTATGACCTGCCTGCCGGCAAGGCAGGTTCGGAGAAACTATGCTAAATCTTTTGCCGGTTTCAGAACAAGAATTGTTTCTAAAATCTCTGCTCTTACTATTTTACAATACTTAAACAAGTTTTTTAACAACAGACCCTTGAACCATATTAAACATGCTTTGGCTTTATTTCGAACAACGGGTATTTATTAATAAAAATTAAAACTATAAGTGCAGGAAAACCTGGAAAATAAGTCGACCTTATTTTACATCTTCACAAAAGGAGTAAGAAATTGGGAAAAAACACTAAAGTATTGAGAAATGAAATTATAGATGTCGGAAAAAGAATGTACGATAGAGGTTTTGTGGCATCAAACGACGGCAACATTAGCGCGCGCATTGATAGTGAAAAAATTTTAATAACGCCTACAGGTGTTAGCAAAGGTTTTATGAAGCCGGATGATCTGATAATTGTGGATATGGAAGGGAAATTATTAAGCGGGAATAAAAAGCAATCATCCGAATCGAACATGCACTTGCAAGTTTATAAAAACCGGCCGGATGTAAACAGCGTTTGTCATTCGCATCCACCGTACGCAACCGGTTTCGCGGTAGCTGGAATTCCAATGGATGCAATGGTGCTTCCCGAAGTTATAATTACACTCGGAATAATTCCGGTTGTTGAATACGGAACAACCGGTTCGGAAGAATTGTACGACGCGATTTCAAAATACGTTAAAGATTATGATGCTTTTCTTCTTGCAAACCACGGCGCAATGTCGGTTGGCAACAGCGTGCTTAACGCATACAATAAAATGGAAACCATTGAGCATTCCGCCAAGATACAGTTTATTGCGCGTCAGCTAGGGAAAATGAATACGCTTAACAAGAAACAAGTTGAAAAATTATTTTTGTTGCGTGAAAAATTCGGAATAAGAAAGGACATAGCGCCAAAGCGACCGGTAAAAAAAATAAGATCGTAAAAAAGGGCGGGATAAAAATTCCTGAGTCACTTACCTTACGCAAACTCTACTCTTTGGAGTATTGGAATGATGGAATAAAGGAGTAATGGAGCAAATAGACCAATCTACTTGCGATCATAAGCCTTGGAATAGGGGGCAGACGTCTGCTGCAAAAATGGGACAAAGGCGGAAATTATTTCTTAGCCGGAAATACACTTAAATAGCCGGGGCGATTTACAGTAATTCTATTAGCACTATTTTTTGTCCAGTTTTATCTTCGTTCCAAGGTTAAATTGTATATGAATTACGAATTTTCAGTAAAGTAAAAAATTAATTTGACAAATTAAACATCAAATAGTATTTTGCAAACGTTTGCGGGAACGATTGCGTAAAATGAAACATACAACAATAATAGACATAGCGAAAATTCTGAAAATCTCGGCATCCACAGTGTCGCGGGCTTTAAGCGACCATCCGGATATAAAAGAAGAAACGAAAATACAGGTTAGAAAACTTGCCAAGAAATTAGATTATTCTCCCAATCCCATTGCGCGGAGTTTAAAGAACAACCGTACAACGGCTATCGGGGTTATTGTTCCGGAAATTGAGCATGATTTTTTTGCTTCTGCAATTAATGGAATCGAAGAAGTCGCATATCATGCGGGCTATACAATTATTGTTTGTCAATCGAATGAAAGCTTTGAAAGGGAAATAATAAATACGAATGCGTTGATACAGCAAAGAGTGGCGGGCATAATTGCTTCCATTTCTCAAAGTACAACAAGCGGCGAGCATTTTAAAAATGTAATTAACCGGGGGATTCCACTCGTGTTTTTTGATCGTGCTTGTGAAGATATAACTGCAAGTAAGGTAGTAATTGATGATGTTCAAAGCTCGTTTAACGCGGTAAATTATTTGATCGGAAAAGGGTATAAAAAGATAGCTCACTTTGCCGGACCAAGATCGCTTGAAATATGTAAGCGCCGGTTAAACGGCTATACAGATGCATTGAAAAAATCCGGCATAACGGTTAACAAAGAGTTTGTAAGATACGGCGGACTGCACGAAATTGACGGGTACAACTCTATGGATTACCTGTTAAAAAATAATATGATGCCTGATGCGGTATTTGCGGTTAACGACCCGGTTGCTATCGGCGCTTTTCAAAGAATAAAAGAGGCCGGATTAAAAATACCCGGCGATATCGGGATTGTAGGTTTTTCCAACAACAAGATTACCAATTTGATTGATCCTAAATTAACTACTGTAGATCAACCTTCTTTTGAAATGGGTAAAAGAGCAACCGAAATATTAATAGATACAATTGAAAACAGTGCGAAAAAGATAAAACCTCAAACTGTAATCTTAGAAGCAAAATTGATCATAAGGGAATCTACGTAAGCGGAGATATTTTTTTATCCGGGCTTTGCAAACGTTTGCAGTAATAATCAAAGAGTTTTTAACATTCTTATATTAAGGAAAATATATGCAAGCAATCGGGCTATCCTTCATTGATTGGGTTATTATCGTAGTCTATTTCGGGTTCATACTCGGTATAGGATGGTATCTTAGAAAATTTACAACAAGCCAAGAAGATTTTTTCCTTGCCGGAAGAAAAAACTCTTCGTGGGTTGCCGGCCTTGCCTTTCTATCTGCCAACCTTGGTGCGTTGGAACTGCTGGGGATGACAGGCAATACTTTTAAATACGGAATGTACGTTGCGCATTTCTATTGGATAGGCGCAATTCCCGCCATGCTTTTTCTGGGCATTTATATGATGCCGTTTTATTACAGCGGTAAAATAAAATCAATACCAGGCTACCTTAAACTTCGTTTTGATGAAAAAACGCGCGTGCTAAACGGAATTGCTTTTGCAATTATGACATTGCTTGTTTCCGGTATAAACCTTTACGCAATGGCTTTGGTGCTTCATACTTTCCTCGGATGGAACTGGGATATAAGCATGTGGGTTTCGGCTATAACCGTGGGTGTTTATGTAACGATGAGCGGATTGATGTCTGCAATATTTACCGAGATCATTCAGTTCTTTCTTATCTGGTTCGGTTTATTCCTTGTATCAATATTAGGATTTATAGAAATAGGAAGTTGGCACGAGATTATGGCAAGAATAAACGAATTCTCCAACGTATCGTTTACAACATTATGGTCAACATCGGGCAATCCTACAGAAAACGGAATGTTCATTAATTGGGCGGGAATAGTGCTGGGGCTCGGGTTCGTTTTATCATTCGGATACTGGACGACAGACTTCCTTGTAATACAGCGTGCGTTCTCGGCTAAAAATTTACGTGCAGCTAGAATGACTCCTATCGTCGCTTCGTTTTTCAAAATGGCTTTGCCTTTTATCGTAATACTTGCCGGCTTAATTGCTATTGCTCTTTCACGGGACCCGAACAGCGGATTTCAATTATTACACGACGGAGGACATATAAATTACGATTCGGCTCTGCCGCTCTTAATTGCGCGGTATTATCCCACCGGTTTAGTGGGCTTAGGAGTAACCGCATTGTTGGCCGGATTTATGGCCGGGCAGGCAGGCAACATAAGCGCTTTCAATACTGTCTGGACGTACGATATTTATAAATCGGTTCTAAATAAAAAAGCTTCCGATTCTCATCTCCTGTGGATGGGACGTGTTTCTACTGTGGTTGGCGTTGTTCTATCTCTCGGTACAGCTTATTGGGCAAAAAGTTTTCCAAGCATTATGGATTATATGCAGGCAATTTTTTCGTGGGTAAACGCTCCGCTGTTTGCAACAATGCTTCTGGGAATGTTCCTCTGGTGGATTACGCCTGCCGGGGCTTTCTGGGGGCTGATTGCGGGAATGGTTTCGTCTTTCACTCTTTATATGGCTGTTAAATTTAACTGGTTTAATCAAAGCTTTCTTACGATGTCTAGTGTTCAGAGCGATATGGCGGCAAACTTCTGGCGGGCATGGTGGGCATGGGTAATTTGCGCGGGT
>DAIERC010000275.1 GCA_027347125.1 Ignavibacteriales bacterium | reverse complement strand
ACACCGGGCGGCGGTAAACTTGGCCATAGCTTGTGGAAATATACCGACGGCGCGGCTAACCCGTGGGACGACCGCTCAAATCAAATTCCTGAACTAGGCGGCAGCAACGGAAATTTTGATTCACAAAATTCATACGATCTTTTAATAAAAGTAAAACCGGATGATGAAAATTTTGTTGTTATAGGCGGAACTAATTTGTACCGTTCTGCAGACGGTTTCGCTACTGCCATCGATACAAACGGATGGATAGGCGGCTACGCTTTATCTAATAATAACAGCTCGTATGCAAATCAGCACTCCGATGAACACTCGCTGGTTTTTATGCCGTCAAATCCTAAAATTATGTATTCGGGTAACGACGGCGGCATTAGTAAAACCGTTGATAACACCGCAACCCCGGTTGTGTGGACGAAAGCCGATAACGGTTATATCACTTCTCAATTTTACAGCGTTGCTTTGGATATGTCCGCTTCCAATGACAACCAGGTTCTTGGCGGATTGCAAGACAATGGAAATTATCTTGATATATCGAATCAGACTCCTGCAAGTTGGGAGAAGCTTCCATTCGGCGGAGACGGCGGTATTACTGCCATCGCTAATAATAAAACTTCCTATTACATAGAAACACAAAACGGTGATGTTATCAGGCTTATTACCGATGCAAACGGACAACTGCAAGATTTTGCCACTGTAAAACCAAAGGGCGGTTCAAATTTTCTTTTTATCGCTCCGTTTGTTTTGGATCCGAATAATTCTAATGTTATGTACATGCCTGCCGGCGATACACTGTGGAGAAACAGTGATTTGACCGCAATACCAACTCAATCGCAAGATCCGACTGACATGAATTGGATACCAATAGCCAATCCTAATTCAACCGGTGATGTTATAAGCGCGGTAGCGGTATCTAAGAATCCTGCCAACGTAGTTTACTTTGGCAATGCCGGCGGAAAAGTATACAAGATTCAGGACGGCAGCGTAACCAACCCGGTTATTACGGATATTACGGGAGCCGACTTTCCTCAAAATGCATATGTAAGTAGTATTGCTGTTGATCCCGAAAATGCAAATGATGTTATGGTTGTATTTTCAAATTATAGTGTAATTAGTCTTTATTATTCGAATGACGGCGGCGGCAGCTGGACGGCGGTTGCCGGGAACCTTGAAGAAAATCCCGATGGCTCGGGTAACGGACCTTCATGCAGATGGGCTTCAATTTTACATAATAACAACTTGGTTTATTATTTTGTCGCAACCAGTACAGGTATATATTCCACTCCAACATTAAACGGGATGAATACTGTTTGGGCTCAGGAAGGCGCCGGTTCTATTGGTAACATTGTTTGCACAATGGTGCAGACTAGAAATACCGACGGCAA
Source organism: Ignavibacteriales bacterium (assembly GCA_027347125.1). Classification (GTDB taxonomy): domain Bacteria; phylum Bacteroidota; class Ignavibacteria; order Ignavibacteriales; family Ignavibacteriaceae; genus FEN-1297. Next base: position 5,125 of record DAIERC010000275.1, on the reverse strand, counting down.
GGTTGTTGTTGCTACACACGGCAACGGTGTGTACGCTTCTTATATGAGCACGGTAGATGTTAAGAATCAGGATAATAATCTGCCCTTAACATTTAATCTTTCTCAAAACTATCCGAATCCTTTTAATCCTTCAACCAATATCAAGTATTCATTGCCTTCAAGTTCAAATGTTGTATTAAAGATCTATGATGTTTCCGGGAAAGAAGTAAAGACATTAATTTCGTCAGAGCAGCCTGCGGGCGTACATAATTATAGTTTTAACGCTTCCGATCTGGCTAGCGGAATATATTTCTACTCTTTAAGGGCAGGCAAATACACACAAACCAGGAAGATGATTTTAATGAAGTAACAACCTTGATGTAGAGACGGGCATGTCCCGTTTCTACATTATTAATTTTTTAAAAAACTATTAAGGAGATAAAATTATGAGAAAGTATTTAATTCCGTTTTTCTTTGTGTTAATATTTTCATTAACAGGTTGCCAAAAAAATGATAACCCCGCAACATCTTCAACCGATCCTACTGCAAGCGCCAATATTGCCGCTTCTGCATTTCTTCAAACAGCAACCGGTGGTGACCCCAGGGCAACATATGCGCCTAACAGCCCTATGTTGGAGTTTTTTGCTAATCCGAATTTGCCGGCGACATTTCAAACCCAGATTCAATCACAAAGCGGAAGCGGAACAATAACTCTTGCCGGTTCATCGGCTTCAAGCGGCACTTATTCAACCAATAATCTAAGCATGTTTGCCATCGGTAGTATATCTGCTACATATAATGGACAAACATTTACAGCACCCCTGGCTTTTTCCAGCGGCATTTTAAAAACAAACGGAACATGGTCCGTTATTTCACAGAGTAAAATAGTAATGGACAGCCAGGATACATTAAGTTACGCGGTTAACGATAAAGGGTTATTTTTAATTGCCCCGGTTACGGAACCGGATTCGGCTTCCGGCCAACTGGTTAATTATGGTAATGTTGTTATTGCATTTAAAAAATAATTAGTAAAAAATTTTAACTTTTCATGTTTTAGGCGAAGCCGTTGTTCTTAAATAAATTTTTATAAAAACTATAAGCCGGTTAATCTTTCGTTCTAAATATTTTTATATGTTTAAAGAAAAAATTTACCGGCATCTGAACAATGGCTTCACTAATTATAGACAGAAAAAAAATAGAACTTAATTCGTCTCAAACCAAAATGGTAATAAGCGGGTGGGGAGAAGATGTTTATAACAATTCTGTTGTAGAAAAAATTACATATTTATCTGACGGGCTAAAAGTAAAAGGCTACCTAGCATATCCGGTAGAAAGCCCCGGCAAGCTGCCCTGCATTATCTGGAACCGCGGCGGTATGAAAGAAAGCGGCGCGATAGATACTTTTACTGCTCGCGGAGTTTACGGCCAAATGGCAAGCTGGGGATATGTAATATTTGCGTCTCAATACAGGGGAAACGCAGGCGGTGAAGGAGAAGAACATCTTGGCGGCGATGACGTAAACGATATATTAAACTTAATTCCACTCGCTAACGAAATACCGCAGGCAGATACCGGCAAATGGGGCATTGAAGGCTGGAGCCGCGGCGGGATGATGACATATCTTACGCTTAGGCAAAATAAAAATTTTAAGTGCGCTGTTTTAGCCGGCGCAATTTCCAGCTTAAAACAAAATGCCGAAGATAATTCCCGTATGAAGAAAGTATATGAGTCAATTATTACCGGGGACGACTTAGACAAAGAACTTGAAAAAAGATCGGCCATAAATTTTGTAAATGAGCTTCCGTCTATTCCATATTTAATTATGCACGGTGGTGCGGATACAACAATATCGCCGGTTCAATCAATTGAAATAGCAAAAAGATTTCACTCCAACAATATTCCATACCGGCTGGTAATTTTTGAGGGCGCAGATCATTATCTAAAGACTCATAGAAAAGAAGTTGAGCTGCTAAAAAAACAATGGTACGAAAAATATTTGGGGTGAGAAAAGTTATCGGTAAAAATGATGTATCTACTATACATGTCGGGCCGTTTGCTCGATCTATAATTTTTATTGTAACTTTACGGCAATTGATTATTTGTAACACGAATTTTTCTAATCCATGAAATCCAGCGCACTTCTAACTTCCCTTAATTACCATAATGTTGTGTTTCTTAGCTAAAACGATTAATTTATCTCATCAATTTTACAAAAAGCTTACCGGTTAATTCCTTTTTTGGGCGGAGTTTATTGTTTTTGCAATAAGCTTTGTTCCGGTCTTCTATTAGCCGGATATCTTGATTAAAGCGGAAAATCAGAAAACGTACAAATCTTAAAGAGGATACTTGTTATGAGTAACGATAAAAATAAGGAACAGGAATTTTTAGATATAGAAACCCGTGAATGGTTGTATTCGCTGGATTACGTACTTGAACATAGCGGACCTGAAAGAGTGAAAGAATTATTGCAGGAACTACAGATACGAGCACATAAAGCCGGAATTGAAATTCCTTTTTCTGCCAATACACCTTATATAAATACTATTCCCAGGGAAAAGCAACCTCCTTTCCCCGGCGACAGGGAACTGGAGAGACGAATAAAAAGCCTTATACGCTGGAACGCGATGGCTATGGTTGTAAGAGCCAATAAACATGAGAGTGGAATAGGCGGGCATATTTCTACCTATGCCTCTGCAGCTACACTTTATGAAATAGGCTTCAACCACTTCTTCCGGGGTAAGGGTGAAGATTATGACGGCGACCAAATTTATTTTCAGGGACACGCTTCTCCCGGTATTTATGCAAGAGCATTTCTTGAAGGAAGAATTTCCGTTGAACAATTGGAAAATTTCCGTAAGGAATTAGATCCCAAAGGCGGGTTATCTTCTTATCCTCATCCCTGGCTTATGCCTAATTTCTGGGAATTCCCTACAGTATCAATGGGGTTAGGACCTTTGATGGCTATTTACCAGGCACGCTTCAACCGTTATCTTGAAGACAGAGGTTTGAAGAAACATACCGGCAGCAAAGTTTGGGCTTTCCTTGGCGATGGTGAAACCGATGAGCCGGAAACCCTTGGCGCTATCACCCTCGCCTCAAGAGAAAAATTAGATAACCTGATCTTTGTTATTAATTGTAACCTTCAGCGCCTCGACGGCCCGGTTAGAGGCAACGGTAAAATTATCCAGGAACTAGAGGCAATTTTCCGCGGTGCGGGCTGGAATGTTATTAAAGTAGTTTGGGGCAGCGATTGGGATCCGGTTCTTGCGAAAGATAAAGAAGGCAAGCTTATCAAACGCCTTGGCGAAATTGTAGACGGGCAATATCAAAAATATTCGGTTGAAAGCGGCGAGTACATACGCGAACATTTATTTAGTGTTGACCCTGATTTATTAAAGATGGCTGAGGATTTATCCGACGAGCAGTTAAGAAAGATGAAACGCGGCGGCCATGACCCTGAAAAAGTATATACTGCGTTTCAGGCCGCTATAGATCATAAAGGGCAACCGACAGTTATTCTTGCAAAAACAATTAAAGGATACGGATTGGGCGAAAGCGGGGAAGGCAAGAACATTACCCACCAGCAGAAAAAACTTAACGAAGACGAACTGGCCGAATTCCGTACGCGTTTCGGCATTCCTATTTCGGATGATGATGTTGCTACCGCCCCGTTCTATAGGCCTTCTGAAAACAGTCCGGAAATTCAATATATAAAAGAGAAAAGAAAACAACTCGGCGGATATGTCCCTTCAAGAAGAACAGATATACGTCCTCTTAAAACTCCGCCCGAAGATATATTTGAAGAATTTTATAAAGGCACCGAAGGAAGAGACGCTTCAACCACAATGGTTTTTGTTAGAATTTTAGCCAAGCTTCTTAAAGATAAAGAATTAGGTAAATATATTGTCCCAATTGTTCCGGACGAAGCAAGAACCTTCGGTATGGAAGCGCTGTTCAGGCAGGTGGGTATTTATTCCCATGCCGGGCAGCTTTACGAGCCGGTTGACAAAGAAAGCCTTCTTTACTACAAAGAAGCTACAAACGGCCAGATACTTGAAGAAGGAATTAACGAAGCCGGGGCGATGTCATCATTTATTGCGGCGGGTACGGCTTACGCCACACACGGCATAAACATGATTCCATTCTTTGTTTATTACTCAATGTTCGGATTTAACAGGGCTGCCGATTTAATTTGGGCGGCCGGCGACATGAGCTGCAAGGGATTTCTTGTAGGCGGAACAGCCGGCAGAACTACACTTGCCGGTGAAGGTTTGCAACACCAGGACGGCAACAGCCATTTGATGGCTTACCCGGTTCCTAATCTTGTAGCGTACGACCCCGCATTTGCATTTGAGATAGCGGTAATTGTAAGAGACGGTATCCGCAGAATGTACGAAGAGCAGGAAAGAGTATTTTATTATCTAACCGTAATGAACGAAAACTACCCAATGCCTCCAATGCCCGAAGGCGCTAAAGAAGGCATCTTAAAAGGTATGTACAAGTTCAAAGCGTCTTCAAAGAAAGCATTAAAATTAAAAGCCCAGCTTTTCGGAAGCGGAACTATTATGAATGAAGTGCTCAAGGCTCAGGAAATTCTTGAAGAGGAATTTAAAGTTTCCGCCGATGTATGGAGCGTTACAAGTTATAAAGAACTTAGAAAAGACGGCCTTGATGTTGAAAGATGGAACATTCTTCATCCAACCGAAGAACAAAAACATCCTTACGTTATGCAAATGCTTAAGGACGAAGAAGGCGTATTTGTTGCAGCTTCAGATTATGTAAAAGATTTATCTGATTCCATTTCCAAGTGGGTGCCGCGCAAGCTTTATTCCTTAGGAACGGATGGTTTTGGAAGAAGTGAAAGCCGTGCCGCGTTACGTAACTTTTTTGAAGTGGATGCCAAGCATATTGTAATTGCTACTTTATACGCGCTGGCCCAAGAAGGAAAAATAAAAAATACGGTTGTGGAAAAAGCGATTAAAGACAACGGTATAAATCCGGATACACTAAATCCTATTTACCGTTAAAGAAAATTATAAATAAGATAAATGATTTTTAAATTGAAAAATTTAAACAAGGTTGAAAATGGCTACAGAATTTAAGTTACCTGAACTCGGGGAAAATATAGAATCCGCCGATGTTCTAA
>DAIERC010000285.1 GCA_027347125.1 Ignavibacteriales bacterium | reverse complement strand
TAGCATTAAAAAAAAAACAATCTCGGGAGAAATTGGGTTTTAATAAAACAAATAACTTTTTATGCCGATATGACTTCGATCGCAGGATGCACATCTCTTTTAAGCAGTCCTTCAATAGCCATCAACGTTCCGCTAATTGCGGTAGGGCAGCTTCCGCACGCTCCCTGGTAATGAATCTTTACGGTGTAGCCGTTAACACCTATAACCTGTAATCCGCCGCCGTCATTGGCAAGGGCTGGCCTTACCCTCTGATCTAGTATTTCATTAATTTGTTTAAGCAGCTCGTTTGAATTTTCTATAGGAGCAATATCGGCTTCGGCGGGAATTAAATTCATATCAAAAGATTTTAAAAATTCAATAAACGGCCTTTGTATCTGTCCCCAATTTGCTTCCTTTAATTTTTCTATGGTAACAAACTTATCCATATAAAAAACAGAAACAACGCCTGTCAATTCAAAAATACCTTTTGCAAAAGGGTCGTTTTCAGCTTCTTGTTTATTATGATAATGTCGTGCCTCAACATTCAATAATTTTTCGTTTAAAATAAATTTCAACGCTTGCGGGTTTGGAGTTAAATCAACATCTTGAACCGTTAACATATATATTCTCCTAAAATAATAGCTCAAAGATAGTTTAAGATTGATTTACCTTCAAGTCGGTTTAAGAGCTCATAATCTAAACGTGAGTTGTACTAAAAATGGCGGCGGTTCTTAACTTATAAACCGATCTCTTGTTATGGAAAGATTCTTTGAATTATATTTCGGTATTAAATTTTGGAACAATTATGAAAAATATTCTTATCGTATTCACCGGCGGTACTTTCTCAATGATGATTGATGAAAATACCGGCGGAGCGGTGCCCCGATTTTCCGGTGAAGAACTTTTAGGTAAAATTCCGGCAGCCGAAGAACTCGCAAATATAACATGTTATGATTTCGGAAAATATCCCGGCCCGCATATGACCCCGGAGCTTATGTATCAATTGGCAGATAAAATAAAAGAATTAATCTCTCAAAATGATTACAGCGGTGTAATAGTAACTCACGGAACGGACACACTAGAAGAAACCGCATACATGCTTGATCTTACTATCCAGGTACCAATTCCCATAGTAGTTATCGGCTCAATGAAAAACAGTTCCGAACCGGATTGGGACGGACCGAGAAATTTATTAGACGCTATGCATATTTGTCTTAGTCAAAACTGCAGGAACCTAGGCGTGCTTGTTTGTTTGAACGGTGAAATTAACGCAGCCAGCGAGGTAACAAAAACTTATACCGATGAGGTAGATACTTTTCGCAGCCTTGATTTCGGCGCTCTTGGCTTTGTTCAAAACGGAAGAGTAATTTTGAACAGGCTTCCCAGAAAATTGGAAACAATAGCCACAAAAAAAATTAATACAAACGTAGATATGCTTACGGCTTACGCAGGCATGAATGACAAATTCTTTAAATTCTCCGCCGATAGCGGAGTCGAAGGAATTGTGGTTGAAGCCTTAGGCGTTGGTAATGTTCCGCCGGCCGCGTTTGAAGGCATTAAGTACGCCATTGAAAAAGGAATTCCCGTCGTACTGGTTTCAAGGTGCCCTGCCGGCGAAACACTTGATATTTACAGTTACCCCGGCGCAGGTAAATGGCTTCACCAATTAGGTGTTCTCTTCGCGGAATACCTGAACGGACAGAAAGCAAGAATAAAACTGATGCTCGCTCTCGGAAAGACAAAAGACAAAAAAGAATTAAAGAAATTATTTGAGAATTAATAAAATGGAAAAGAAATATTCTATCATTTCTATTCATAATTTTGTTTTTAAAACCTAAAAAATACCGCAGGTAAATATTGGAATGGCATAAACTGTTATCAAAATCTGTTCTTTGTGAAAAAGAAACTACTAGCGTTCAATCAATCGATGGAAGAAGTCAATTTCAAAAAGATTTTGATAGGATCGTTTTTTCTTCGGCATTCAGAAGGCTGCAGGATAAAACACAGGTGTTTCCTCTTCCTGAAAGCGATTTTGTTCATACAAGACTAACTCACAGCCTTGAAGTTTCGTGCGTTGGAAGATCTCTTGGTACGTTAGTCGGTTCCAAAATTCTCAGCCGCTACATAAAATTAAAAAGAGATTACTCGCATTTTCACTTTGGAGAGATTGTAGCGGCAGCATGTTTAGCCCATGATATTGGTAATCCGCCGTTCGGCCATTCGGGTGAAGACGCGATTTCGGAATATTTTAAAAACGGCAACGGCAAAGAATTCAAGAATAGATTAAACGAAAAACAGTGGAACGATCTTACAAGATTTGAAGGAAACGCACAGGGCTTTAGAATTATCACGCAGCTTCAAAATCCTAAAATAGCCGGTGGACTAAAATTAACATGCGCAACTTTAGCTTCATTTACAAAATACCCTAAAGAGTCGTTCATCCCCAACAATGAACAAATTTCAGCCGGCAAAGAAAAGCTTTATAAAAAATTCGGTTTTTTCCAGGCTGAGAAAAATTTATTCGAAGAGGTTGCGTTAAAAACGGGATTAGAAAAAAGAAATAACCCAAATAATTATTTATGGTGGCAAAGGCATCCGCTTGCGTACCTTGTAGAAGCCGCGGATGATAGTTGTTACAGAGTTATGGATCTTGAAGACGGCTTCCGGCTCGGTTTACTTTCATTTAAAGATACCGAGTCTCTTCTAATGCCTTTTGCCAAAGGCGGTAAATTAAGGGCCTATAAAGAAAGAGATGAAAATGATAAGATCGGTTATTTAAGAGCGAAATCAATTAGCGCGATTGTAAGCAGTTTGGCTGAGGCTTTTATTGATGAAGAAAAAAATATTTTAAAAGGAAAATTTGAAGATGATTTGATTTCCGTTATAAATTTTTCCAAACCTCTTAATATTATAAAAGATTTATCCGTAAAAAAAATATACGCTTATAAAAGCGTAATTGAAAGAGAAGCCGCTGGTTATGAAGTGCTCGGCGGTTTGCTTGATATTTTTATAACAGCGGTAAACGAAGCTGCCGAAGGGAAAATATCACCTAAAGATAAAACAATAATTAAACTTTTGCCAAAACAGTTCTTAGGCAACAACGGCAAGCCGGAAAAAGATTTATATGCCAGGCTTCTTAAAATTACGGATTTTGTTTCGGGCATGACCGACTCTTACGCGGTTTCATTATTTAGAAAGATAAAAGGAATTTCTTTACCGGGAAGATAAACATCTAAAGCAGTGTATTATCCGGAAATGTTTGTCGCTTTTTGTTTTACTTTTGACGTTGCGCGCGCCATATTATTCCATCTTCATGTCGCGGGTCATCAGATCGGTAGTAGCTTTTACGGGGTCTTTGTCTTCAAAAAGAATTTTATATACTTCTGTAGTAATCGGCGTTTCTACTTCAAATTTCTTTGCGAGTTGAGAAGCCGAGCGCGATGTTTCAACCCCTTCGGCAACCATTTCCATCGATTTTAAAACTTGTTTTAATTTCTTGCCGGCTCCGATTTGTTCTCCCACATATCTGTTTCTGCTATGCCGGCTCATACACGTTACAATCAAATCTCCCATACCTGAAAGGCCGGCAAAAGTTTCCGGGTTTGCG
>DAIERC010000255.1 GCA_027347125.1 Ignavibacteriales bacterium | reverse complement strand
TGATATAGGTGACCCCAAAGGAATAAATGCGGTTTTAAAAGCTGCGGTAACAGATGACGATGAGTATGTAAGGAAGATGTGCGCCGCTATCTATTACGAACAGAATAAAAATAACTTTACAAAAACTAATTGAATTTATTCCTTCTTTCCGTTTCGAACTATTTAGGTGTATGTTGAGTAATCTTTTTGCCTTTGCCTGTTTATTTACAAAATTGTATTTTTAAAAAGAATATAAAAAGGATGACGGGGAGAATAAATAGGGAATAATATTTTAACAAATCAATTTTGGGGACGCTATGGAAAGAAGGGAATTTATAAAAAGAAGCACTGCGGCGGCTATAGCAGCAGGCGCATCTATAACATTCGGAAATTTATCCGAAGCTTTCGCCGGTACTCTACTTTCTAAAAAAGGATACGACCTGGTTGCCGTAAAAGGCGGAGAGCCCGATACTATGTTTGATAAGGCCATTGCGTCTATGGGCGGAATGAAAAGCTTTGTAAAAAAAGGGCAGATAGTTTGTGTTAAGCCTAATATCGGCTGGGACTCAACCCCTGAAATGGCCGCAAATACCAACCCGCTTTTGATTAAACAAATTATAAAGCATTGTTTTGAAGCCGGCGCAAAAGATGTTTACGTATTTGACCATACGTGCGATAACTGGAACCGCTGCTATTCAAACAGCGGTATAGAACGGGCAGTAAAAGATGCGGGCGGTAAAATTGTATCCGGCGCAAGCGAAAGTTATTACCAGGATATTACTGTTAAATCTGGTAAAAAGTTAAAAGACGCAAAAGTGCACGAAATTTTATTAAGCTCTGATGTTTTTATAAATGTTCCCATACTTAAACAACACGGCGGCGGCAGAATTACAGTTGGAATGAAAAACCTGATGGGTGTTGTTTGGAATAGAGGTCAGTGGCATAAAAATGATTTACACCAATGCATAGCCGATTTTTCAACATATCGCAAACCTGATTTAATTGTAGTTGACGCTTATAATGTGATGATGAGGAACGGCCCACGGGGCGGTTCTTTAGAAGATATTGTTACTATGAAATCTCAATTGCTTTCCACGGATGTTGTTGCCGCCGATGCTGCCGCGGCTAAACTCTTCGGCATGAATCCGGATAACGTGCCCTATATTAACTACGCTGATGAAATGAAAATAGGTACAAAGGATTTGAGCAAATTAAATATCAACAGGATTAAGATGTAACCGGTTTGCCCGGGGAAATGAACAAGGAATTTGGGGCATGAAATTATCGCATTTGAAGAAGATACGGGTTGCAGTATCTGTTCTATTTTTTACAACGCTTTCGCTTTTGTTTCTGGATCTTAAAAATATTATTTCACCGACATATACAAACTATATTACATATCTTCAGTTTATCCCGTCGTTATTAAAATATCTTAACCTTTTTAGTCTTGCTGCCGCCGGTTTTATAATTGTTTTAATTCTTACTTTGTTATTCGGACGTGTTTACTGTTCGAGTATATGCCCCATCGGCACTTTACAAGATATATTTTCTTTCATTGCAAAAAAAATTAATAGGAAAAAATATTTCAGGCTTCTAAACCCAAATGATTGGTTGCGTTATTCTTTTCTTGCATTAGCCGTAATCTTTTTTCTTAGCGGAAGTTTGTTCGCAATTAATTTACTTGATCCGTACAGTAATTTCGGAAGAATATTTACCCAATTATTCAAACCGGTTATTGTTGGCGGGAATAATCTTCTTGTTCTATTGCTTGAGCAGTTTAAAAATTACTCGGTTTACCCATTGGAGATTAAGACCCCGGATTTAGGATTGCTTTCCTTCCCGTTTTTTTTTCTTGCAATTATATTCTGGATGTCATATAAGAACGGAAGACTGTTCTGTAACACCGTATGCCCGGTAGGCACGTTACTTGGTTTGATTTCTAGAATATCATTATTTAAAATTAAAATAGATGAAGAAAATTGTATCGGATGTAATTTATGTGAACGCGTTTGCAAATCTGGATGTATTGATAAAAAAAATAAATATGTGGATTTCAGCAGATGCGTAAGCTGTTATAACTGCTTTGCTGTGTGCCCCTCTGAGGGTATATGTTTCTCTACTGTTTTTGAAAAACCAAGCAAGGTTGAAACTTTCGAAGTTGATTATAAAAAGAGAGAGTTTGTTGCCGGAATTATTGCATACACAATCGGCTCTGCCGGAATAGCTTTCGCGCAACAAAAAATTACCCCGGTCAAGTTAAGCACAGTTCAAAACTTAAAAAAATATCCGGTCGCCCCTCCCGGCTCAATAAGCATTGATCATTTTACCGATTCATGCACTGCGTGTCATCTTTGTGTAAGCGCTTGCCCGACAAAAGTGCTTCAGCCTTCATTTCTTGATTACGGCTTCTTAGGTATGCTTCAACCTAAAATGGATTATTCAGTAAGTTTTTGCAATTTTGAATGTGTTATCTGCAGCCAGGTTTGCCCTACCGGTGCAATACTGCCGATAAAACCTGAAAAGAAAAAGTTGACTCAAATAGGAAAGGTTACGTTTGTAAAAGAAAATTGTGTTGTTCATACCGAAAAAACAGACTGCGGCGCTTGTGCCGAACATTGTCCCACAAAGGCAGTACATATGGTTCCGTTCGAAAATATTAAAGCGCCGGAAATCCAAAATGAATATTGCATCGGCTGCGGCGCATGTGAATACGCTTGCCCCACAAAACCTTACAAAGCTATTTATGTTGAAGGAAATCCCCGGCAGCTAACAGCTAAAAAGAAAGAAGAAAAAAAGATTGAGAATAAAGTTAACATAGAAGAAGATTTTTCCTTCTGACTTTAATATAAATAGCTCACCGTTTCCACTCGATATAATATTTACCCTAACATTTTTTCCATCAATGGAGAAAAAAAATCAAGGCAAGAGATTTAATTTTTTATTTAGATCTTTTACAATTAAGATTTGACTAATAGGAGTAATTCTAGGAAAAAATTCATAGATGAATA
>DAIERC010000251.1 GCA_027347125.1 Ignavibacteriales bacterium | reverse complement strand
CGATATATAAAATATGAAATCGAACATTATGGTCAAAGATGAGCCAAGGTCGGTACCGACAAGTGCCAACCTCGGAGCTCCGAAACTGCCGTATATAAGGAAGTAATTAAAAATAATATCCAACACGTTTGTAATAATTCCGGAGTACATAAAAATTTTCGTCTTCCATATCCCGAAGGAAAATCTGCGACAAAAAAATGCGAGATTGGATAAGCTGTAAATGCGCCTACAAGCGCTACAACAACCCCGATTGCAAAGACTGCATAAATGGAATTGTTAAGAGCCTTTCCGCATCTTACAAAATCACCTGACCGAAAACTTCTGGCTACAATTACGTGCGTCCCGGTAACAAGGCTTGAGGAAAAACTTATTAGCCTAGCGCCCACAAGTGGCAAGAACACCGATTCCCATAGCAGCAAGCGCATAGGTGGCTTCGGTTAGGCGGCCAACTATGGCCGCACCAACTAACGATGCAACCATCTGAGTTGAGAGGCCAGCAATTGCCGGTAAAGCAACCTTCAATATTTTTTTATAATAATTGTTTTCCGGTAATATGTTTATCGCGCGAAAAAATAAGTATTATCTATTTTATAAAAATTTAACAAAAAGTGTAAATGGAGTACCGCCCCAGAATTTTAGAGGAAGCTTAATATAAAATAAAAAAGGGCTGAAATGCAATCAGCCCTTAATTGTGGAGCTAAGGAGGATCGAACTCCCGACCTTCTCGTTGCGAACGAGACGCTCTCCCAGCTGAGCTATAGCCCCATATAAGAAAATTTTATTTATGGTTTCTAATATAAATTTTATCCGTTAATAAATAAAGTAATTTTTATCATCCGGATATTAAAAATATTACATTTTATTTTGTGTACAGTTACCGAATAAATCATAATTTAACTAATTTTGTGCTTATAATTTTTAGTAAAATAATATCGATCTGCTGGAGGATGTATGCCTACTTTGATGGTAAGTGTTTCTGGAATAAGAGGTATTGTTGGCGATGGAATAGATCCCAACATAATTGTAAAATACACTTCGGCTTATGCCGATTATGTAGGCAGTGGGAAAGTAGTTGTGGGAAGAGACGCAAGGATTACCGGGGAAATGGTGCAGTCGATTATTACTGGAACTTTACTTGCAAAAGGGCTGGATGTCGTAGAAATAGGAATCTGCCCTACACCAACCGTACAATATACAGTTAAAACCATTGGAGCTTCCGGCGGCATTGCTATTTCGGCAAGCCACAACCCAAACCAATGGAACGCTCTAAAACTTCTAAACAATACCGGCCAGTTCATGACGCCGGAACAAAATAAAGAAATGTTAAAGTTACTTGAGATATCGGACAAATCTTTTTGTAGCTGGGATAAAGTTGGCAAGCTCACCGTCTATAAAGAAGGCTTGCAAAAACATGTTGATGACGTGTTAAATTTAAAACATATAAACCGTAAAGAAATTGCTAAGAGAAAATTTAAAGTGCTTGTTGATTGCGTAAACGGAGCCGGCGTATATGTTATACCCGATTTGTTAAGAGATTTCGGATGCGAGGTGGTTGAAATAAACTGCGAGAAAACAGGCATATTTCCCCGCTTACCTGAACCTCTACCTGAAAACCTTACGGAAACAATGAAGGCGGTAAAAGAATCAAAAGCCGATTTAGGTGTTGTGGTAGATCCCGATGTAGACAGATTGGTTTTGATTACAAACGAAGGCGAGCCTTTCGGCGAAGAAAATACTATTACCCAAGCGGTAAAATTTATCTTATCGAAAGAAAAAGGAAGTGCGGCGGTAAATTTATCAACTACCAGAGCCGTAGATGATGTAGCCGCGGAATATGGTCAAAAAGTTTTTCGCTCGCCTGTTGGAGAAGCTAATGTGGTTTTAAAGATGAAAGCAGTTAACGCAATAATAGGCGGCGAAGGAAGTGGTGGGGTTATTTATCCGGAACTTCACTACGGCAGAGACGCACTTGTAGGCATCGCCATCACGCTTCAGAACTTGCTTGAGTTCGGCGGTACTTCTGCCGAATTGAAAAATTCTCTGCCTGCTTATTTTATCGCGAAGAAGAAAATTGAACTGGGAAACGTACTTCCGGATACCGTTATAAAAACTTTAACGGAAAAATATAAAGGAAAAGAAATTAATACGGAGGACGGTTTACGAATTGATTTCGCAGATCACTGGGTGCATTTTAGAAAATCGAACACCGAACCGATTATAAGAATAATCACCGAGGCTAAGGACAGGAAGTCCGCCGAACAGTTCTCCCAGAAATATTTTGACGAGATAAAAAGCTTGTTCTAAAAAAGCTTTCTTCTCTTTTGAATATAACTAAAAAGAGCTTTATCGAAAGGAACGGATGTTTCAATTAAATTATATTCTATATTTGAATTGAGACATTCGTTTTTAATTTTTATAATGAATTGTTCCATCGCTTCTTTATACGCTTTTTGGATCTGATAAGGCTGGGTGGTTATTTCATCTTCCGATTCCATATCTTTAAAGATTGCGTCGTTTCCGAACGCAAAGCTTCTTTCAAGCGGATCAACAATTTGAAATACTATTACTTCGTTTTTCTGATACCTAAAATGTTTTAACGCGTTAAGTATGGAATTTACATCGTCAAAAAAATCTGATACAATTATTACCAGTCCCCTTCTTTTTATTTTCTCGGCAATAGAATTTAGACACGCGGCCGTATTGGTTTTATTCGAAGCCGATATTTCAGCGAGCGATTTCAACAGCTCCTGCAGGTAAGCCCTGCTTGCTCTCGGCGGAAAATATTTATCAACTTTATCCGAGTACAGGGTTAAACCTACTGCGTCCTGCTGCTTTATCATCAAGTAACTTAAAGATGCTACAAGAGTTGAGGCATATTCCAATTTTGAAATATTTCCTTCCGAAGCGTAGGTCATCGATTTACTTGCATCAAGCAGTATGTAACTTTTTAAATTGGTTTCCTCTTCATATTGTTTAATAAAGAATTTTTCGGTTTTACCGTAAACCTTCCAATCGATATCTTTAAGACTATCCCCCTGCATATACGGCCTATGCTCTGTAAATTCTACGCTGAACCCGTGGTAAGGACTTTTATGCAGGCCAACCATAAACCCTTCAACCACCAGTCTGGCTTTCAACTCTAGTGAGTTGAGCTTGGAGATGATTGAAGGATTTAAATATTTTTTATAATCTTTGTTAGCTAATGCCATCAGCTTTTCGAATCTTTTTTCTTCTGAAGAATTTCTTCAGGCGACAACCCCATATTGTTCAATTCTTCTTTGGCCGAAGCAGCTAATTCGTTGTTTGGATATTTTTGCAGGAATAAATTGAATATTGTTGTAGCCTGGTTAAAATCATGAATATCATTCGCTAAAATAAAACCCGCCATAAAAAGGGATTTGGGGGCTATCTGGCTACCCGGATATTTGTCGAATACATTTTTGAAAATTTCAACCGCTTTGTTCAGTGATTCTTGTTCGGAAATATTTTTCACCAATTTATTCTGGTAAAGAGTAGCTAGTTGAAACATAGCGTCGGGCGCCTTTGGGCTT
The DNA here is from genome assembly GCA_027347125.1 of Ignavibacteriales bacterium. Lineage (GTDB taxonomy): Bacteria > Bacteroidota > Ignavibacteria > Ignavibacteriales > Ignavibacteriaceae > FEN-1297. The sequence goes on along the minus strand of DAIERC010000251.1, from coordinate 1,608 downwards.
TGCGGATATTCTCTTATTAAATTTTCATAAGCCTCAACAGCCTGGGGAATATTATTTTGCTTTACACTGTTAGCGGCAGTATCCATATACTCAACGTCGCTTTTTTTACTGCACCCGGAAAATAAAACTCCAACTGTAAACACAAATAACAAGATAAAATATTTCATATCCATCACTATTTTTATAATTATTGTCGATAAAGTTATCAAAATTGAAATGAACTAGCAATCTATATCGAACGGTTTTTATTTTATACCGATATAGGTTTATTCTTGTTTTTTAATTTTTTCCCAAATTTTAACAAACTATTACCGTAAAAAAGATTATTTTTACCGGAATAATTCCGGGGTTTTACTTTGAACGAATTAAAATTAAAAAAGAACGCGGCTATTATTTCCCTGGCTATAGGGATGGGAATGTTCGCCGCAAAAATGGGAGCTTATTTAATTACTGGCTCGGCCGCAATATTTTCGGACGCTGCTGAATCTGTTGTGCATGTTCTGGCAACCTCAATGGCGTTGTACAGTATTCTTCTTAGCTCAAAGCCTGCCGACGACTCGCATTTATACGGCCACGGGAACGTAGAATATTTTTCGGCCGCAGTTGAAGGCTTCTTAATATTAGTCGCGGCTTTATTTATTATTTATACCGCCGTGCTAGACATTATACGTGGTAGCGATTTGAAGGCGCTTAACACAGGCGTAATAATTATTTCCGCGGCGGGAGTAATTAATTTGGGACTTGGAACCTACCTTGTAAAAATGGGAAAACGGACTAACTCACTTACATTAATTGCTGATGGTAAACATGTTCTTACGGATTCATATACAAGCATTGGAGTTATTATCGGGATTGCGCTTGTTATGATTACAGGCTTCCAATTGTTTGATCCTATTTTTGCTGTTGCGGTTGCGCTTAATATTCTCTTTACGGGATACAAACTTGTAAGGGAATCAATAGGTGGATTGATGCACGAAACAGATGCGGAGATGTTGAACCAGCTAATCGCTAAGTTTAATTCCATCAAAGAAGATTACTGGATTGATATTCATTGGCTTAGATTTTGGAAGTCGGGCGATAAGGTTTTTATTGATTTCCATTTAATCCTTCCGAATTATTTTACGATAAAGCAAGCACATCTTGAAGAAGAAAAAATTGAAGCCGGGCTGTTAAAAACAATTCCGAATGTGCAGGTTACAATTCATATGGATTATTGCAAAGACAATTATTGCACAATGTGCGGTTATAAAAACTGTGAAGTTAGAAGAGAACAAAATTCGGTTAAAGTGGAATGGTCTAAAGAAAAATTAATAGGTGAGCCGCTATTCCGTTCGATTGATGCTAAATAAAGTAGGCCGTCTCAAAAGCAATTTCCGGATAAAAATCTGTTTAAGTCCGTGTTTCAATTTTCAAAATAATATTACTTTTATGACGGCCTTCGGATGTTAAAAATTTAGCTTATCATTTTTTTTCATGGAATCCTTAGCCATCTCTATCTTATAGTCGGCTAGTTTTTTACTAATATTTTTATCTGCTGTCCCGATTATTTGAACGGCTAAAAGAGCAGCATTCTTTGCCCCGTCAATTGCAACAGTAGCAACGGGAACG
>DAIERC010000240.1 GCA_027347125.1 Ignavibacteriales bacterium | reverse complement strand
TCAGGCTTCATTGAAATAACAGGGTAAAGAAGAATTGAAAAGTCCGGGCGGGCACTTGTTGTATCCGCGTTGTATACCTCATCATTATAGTGCGTACACAAAGTTGAGGCCAAATGTCCGCCGGCCGAAAAGCCGATTATTCCTATCTTACCCGGGTTTATATTCCATTCCTTTGCGTTGCGCCTTACTATTCTCATGGCTTCCTGCGCGTCCTGCAAAGGGCCAACGGATTTATCTTTCATAATCAGATCGCTTGGCAACCTGTATTTTAATATAAAAGCGGTAATGCCGATTTCATTCAACCATTTGGCAGTTGCAACACCTTCGTGGGCGTACGCAAGATGTTCGTATCCGCCGCCGGGACAAATGATTATTGCTGTTCCGTTTGCTTTCTCTTTTGGTGGTGCGAAAACAGTAAGCGTAGGGTCAGTTACTTTGCTGATCCTATAAACTCCGCTTTCATTTGTAAGGTCTTCTTCTTTATAAACGCTGTTTTCAATTGTGCCCGGAATTTTACCAGGCCATACCTTTATAATTTTTTCTTGCGCATTGGTTAAAGTGTTCATCAAATAAAGAAGATTAAAAATTAAAATTAATAATATTTTTTTCATAGTTATATATCGTCATGTTTCGGGTAAATAATTCCGCTTTCTTTCCTGATTGCATCAAGCATATCAATAAGTTGCAAACTGTCGTCCCAGCTCATCATGTCGCTTTGCTTTTTGCCTTTATGCAAACATTTGACTACTTCTTCCGCTTCGTAATTATAACCGTTGCTTTTAAATTGAAAATGCACCGGTATTTCTTCGCCGTTGGTCTTTACAACTTTTATATCAACCGGGGTAAACCATTTATTGGGAATAACTATTTTACCTTTCTCACCGTGTACTTCTGCAAATATATCCGCGTTAGCCATGAAGGATGAATACATAACGGCAAGAGTTTGATCCTTATATTTGAACGTCATACTGATGCTGTTATCAACATCGGTTTTGCCTATGGACGCCAGCGCCGTAAATAATTCCGGTTTACCCAATAAGAATAACGAAAGGAATACCGGGTAAATTCCGATGTCTAGCAAAGATCCGCCGCAGAGATCTTTGTTAAACTGTCTATGCTCGGCGCCGTGCGGAGACTGAAAAGCGAAATACGAAGTAAGAAGTTTTATTTTCCCGATTTCACCGGATTCAATTATCTCTTTGGCTTTTATTATGTTGGGTAAAAAGCGGGACCACATTGCTTCCATTAGAAATAAATTTTTCTCTTTAGCCTTTGCTATCATCCCACGTACTTCTTTACCGTTAACGCCGAAAGGCTTTTCGCATAAAACATTTTTATTGTTGTTAAGACACATCATAGTATTTTCATAATGAAGATTATGAGGAGTGGCAACATAAATAACATCCACCGAAGAATCTTTAGCAACTTCTTCATAACTATCATAAGCTTTGGGCGCGTTAAACTCGCCGGCAAATTTTTTTGCGCTTTCCATATTACGCGAGCCGATGGCATATAGCTCGGTGTTGTCCACATCTTTTAATGCAGTAGCAAATGTATGAGCTATTTTTCCCGTGCCTATAATGCCCCATTTGATTTTTTTATGATCCATAAATTATCCTGGAGTTAGTTAATTTTAAATATAAATGTATGTATTTGTTTACTTCCGGTAAAGCGGAAATTAATATTCCGGGCTTTTAACAGGGGATAATTTTTCTTAGGAAAGATTTAAATATTATGTAGAAGATATGTTCTTAAAAAAAAATAGACTAATTTTTTTTTGGTAATCTTAAAACAATTATATTTGCACCGGTTAATATTTGATATTGTCTAATAATAAGAAAGAAGTATATAGTAAACATGTGGTTAACTGAAAAAATAGCCGAATTCTTTCATATGAAAGAGAAAGTTTCGATTGGAGGCGGCACCAAAGCCGTTGAAAAGCAAATTGCAATGGGAAAAATGACCGCGCGCGACAGAATTAAAGCAATTCTCGACCCGGATTCTTTTCATGAATACGATATGTTTGTCCAGCACTCCGGTAAAGATTTTGGGATGGATAAAAAAGAGTTGCCCGCAGACGGCGTTATTACGGGAACAGGTAAAATGTATGGCCAGCCGGTAGGAATATTTGCCCAGGATTTTACCGTAGCAGGCGGTTCGCTTGGATTAATGCACGCAAGAAAAATTACAAAAATAATGGATCATTCCATTAAGCTGGGCATACCCCTTATAGGTATAAATGATTCCGGCGGAGCCAGGATACAGGAAGGTGTAAATTCACTTGCCGGTTACGGCGAAATTTTTTCCAGGAATACTTTGGCCTCCGGTGTTATCCCCCAGATATCGGTAGTTCTAGGGCCATGCGCAGGCGGCGCTGTTTATTCGCCTGCATTAACCGACTTCGTTTTTGTGGTTGATAAAATCTCCAAGATGTTTATTACCGGGCCGGAGGTTATTAAAACTGTTCTGGGCGAAGAAATATCGATGGAAGATTTAGGCGGCGCGAAAGTTCAAACCGAAATTTCCGGGAACGCACATTTTTTTGCCAATAGCGAAGTTGAGTGCTTTGAGCAGATTAAAAAACTTATGACGTTTATTCCATGGAATAATTCCAGAAAAGCAAAAGCGTTCCCTCCCAAACCTCCTAAGCCGCAGTACAACATTACATCAATTATTCCGCAGGAACCTACAAAGCCTTACGACGTTAGGGATATAATAAAATCCGTTTGCGATGACTCCGACTTTTTTGAGGTGCAGGAATTTTTTGCCGCGAATATCGTAATCGGTTTTGCAAGGCTTAACGGTGAGACGATTGGAGTAATAGGTAATCAACCGCTTGTGCTGGCCGGTGTTCTTGATGTTGATTCATCCGATAAAGCCGCAAGGTTTATAAGATTCTGCGATTCGTTTAACATCCCACTGGTTACATTTGTCGATTTACCGGGTTACCTTCCCGGCGTAGATCAGGAGCACAGCGGGGTAATAAGGCACGGCGCAAAAATTTTGTATGCTTACAGCGAAGCTACCGTTCCTAAAATTACAATAATACTTCGCAAAGCTTACGGCGGCGGATACATTGCAATGTGCTCGCGCCACCTTGGCGCCGATTTTGTATTCGCCTGGCCGATTGCCGAAATCGCGGTTATGGGGCCGCAAGGCGCCGCCAATATTATTTTCCGCAATGAGATTGCAAATTCATCCGATCCGGAAGAAACAAGAAAACAAAAAGTTGAAGAATACACGGAAAAGTTTGCCAACCCCTATGTAGCTGCTGCCAACGGGCACGTAGACGCGGTAATAAATCCGAGTGAAACAAGAGATTATATAATTCATTCCATTGAAGTATCAAAGGAGAAAAACGAAATTAGGCCGGCTAAAAAGCACGGTATACCGCCGTTTTAATAATTATGGAAAACCAAAAAAAACTTGTAAAATTTTCAATTGATTACACCGACTATGAAACACGGCTAACCGCCAAGTTTAATAAACGGAAACATTATTCAGCGAACGATCCTAAAAAAGTAAATGCTTTTATACCGGGTATAATTGCACAAATTTTTGTAAAAGAAGGTCAAACCGTAAAAAAGGGAGAGGTACTTTTTATTCTTGAAGCTATGAAGATGAAGAATAATGTGCAGTCTCCCGTTAGCGGAAAAATAAAAAGTATTTATGCATACGAAACGAAAATGGTTAATAAGAACGAAACTTTGTTGGAGTTTGAATAACTAATAACCCGGATTACAAAAAAATCTTTATTGCAGAATAAAGGAAACGTAGTTAAGTATTTTAGCAGTGTAATTATTATCGGAAGAAAAGTAAATTGCTTACCGCCGGCGGTTTCCGGCGGTAATTTTATTTATAAGACCCGTTCACGTCGCCCGCGCAAATGCCCGTAAAATTTTCTTCGGTGCTTGAACCTGATATATCAATGGTGCCCGGGTTCGAGAAAATCCAATCGGGGCGGGGGAATGAGTTAATTAAATCAAGAAATCTTTCGGTAATCATTAACGCATCGGTGCTGTTTATAATGCCGTTGTTATTAACATCCGCCGCTTGTTTCTGCAAATCATCAAGCGCAGCAAGATTCGTAAAATATTTTATCGTCAGCAGCGCGTCGGTTGAATTTGCGCCTCCCCAGTCGTCGGTTTTGGAAAGTGCGACAGTATAATTACCGGGTTCAATATTATCAAATATATATTCGCCGCTGCTGTCCGTTACCGTTGAATCCGTTTCGGGGCCGCTCAAAATAATTTTAACATTCGGCAGGGGCGTACCGGCGGCATTATCATAAACAACTTTCCCAGAAACAACGCATGAAGAAGCGTTGTTCAAAATAATATTTTCACCGGGAATTATATTTACTCTTACAACATTATCCGTCCCGTTAAAGAATGAAGTATCGGTAACTTCGTTAGCTCCTTGCCGGACAGAAACAGCATTCCAGCTTGAGGGAACTGTTATGTCTACGGTTAAAGGGTAATTAAATATTGATGAATCCAGGCCGGTAGCTGTGGATATTTCTATCCGGCCGGCGGAAGACGACACAATGTTATAATTAAAATGTTCTCTTTCTTTTATATACCGGGTAACGTTCCCAAAAGTTTCTACCCATACCTGGTTGCTGTCCGATTTTTGTTTTACCCATTGGCATAACTGCGTAAGCCATTCGGTTGAAACCGGGAACCACATTGTAGTATCGGCACCGGCTGATATTTGAGACATCGGTACTACCTCATGCGCAAAGAATACCGCCCATTGCCCGTTGGCGATAGATTCGTTTTGAACATTTGTTGTGTACTGAACAAATTCATCCTGGTCATCGGCGGTAGAATTCCGGGGCATGTTAAACTGCGGTTCCTCTGCAAGTATGCCGTACCAGTTCATTCCTTTTACGTAAGATGGCTCTGAGTAATCGCCGCATGTTCGCGCCGATTCAAAATACCGCGAAGCTATTTCTTCAACCGTATCGTTAAACGTGCAATAAGGGTAAGCCAGCGAAATACATTTATAGCCGGGAATATTTTTTTCAATCAATTCCTTTGACCGGTACAATTCGTAGTTTAAAGTGTTCGGCGTATAAATATCGCCTACAGGTATTTTCGTTAAATCAGGGTGGGTCATTGTGTGCGCGCCTATTTCATGGCCTTCATCGGCCATTTGCTTTAACTGCCACCAGTAAGCGTATCTCCAATCTTGCGGAGGGCCGTCGGTTACCGCGCCTGATATCG
>DAIERC010000219.1 GCA_027347125.1 Ignavibacteriales bacterium | reverse complement strand
CTTCAAAACTTTAAAGCCCAGCTTTCTGAAGACAGTGCAAGAAGATTTGATACAAATATTTTAAGAGTATTCGATAGTAAAGTGGAAACTGATCAGGATATCTTAAAGAGTGCTCCACTTCTAATAGATTACATTGATGATGAAAGTAAAGAACATTTTGAAATTGTAAGGGACCTTCTTACAAAATCAAACGTGCCTTTTGAAATTGATCCCAAGCTTGTAAGAGGCCTTGACTATTATACAAAAACCACGTTCGAAATTGTCAGCGGCAAAGTCGGTTCCCAAAGTGCTCTTTGCGGCGGCGGAAGATACGACCTGTTGATAGAACAGCTAGGCGGTTCTTCAACTCCGGGTGTAGGGTTTGCTGCCGGCATCGAAAGAATACTGCTGGCATGTGAAAACGAAAAATCTTTTAACCTTTTACCTGAACAAATTGATATGTACATCGTTCGTCTTGATAAAGAATTGACTTCCGTTGTTTACGAATTGGCCTTAAATTTTAGAAGTAAAAATTTTACGGTTGAATTTGATTACCTTGACAGAAGCATTAAGGCTCAGATGAGAGAAGCAAATAAATTAAACGCGCGTTACGTACTGTTTGTGGGCGGTGATGAGTACCAGGCCGGTAAGTTCAATATTAAGACAATGGCAACCGGTGATCAGGAATTAATTCCGATTGATAATACCGACCGGATAATTTATATAATCAATAAATAAATGCCGTATCCAAATACCGAATGATTTTCCAAAGTTTCGAAGGTGCGGAAGATAAATCATTTAACAGGTTCCGCCACTGTAAAAAACAACGGGAAATTTTGTAAGTTAAAAGCGGCAAAAGAATTTTTTTTATTCCTCCGCTAAGGAAAAAATAATGTACCCTGAATTATTTAAAATAGGTATCTTCACGGTTTATAGCTACGGATTGATGATGGGCATTGCATTTATAATCGCCAGCTATATACTTACAAAAGAATTTGAGAGAAGAAAATTGAATCCCGGTATTGCCACGGAAATTACTTTGCTGGCAATAGTATTCGGCATAATCGGCAGCAAAGCGCTAGACTTAATTGAAAACTGGGATACGTTCATTAAAAATCCTTTAATTGCTTTTTCGCCGGGAGGTCTTACTTTTTACGGTGGTTTGATTTTAGCAACCCTGGCAATCTGGATTTATGTAAGAAAGAAAAAAATACCGTTCCTTTATATTGCCGACGCAACTTCACCGTCATTAATTTTAGCGTACGGTATCGGCCGCCTCGGATGCCAGCTTGCAGGCGACGGAGATTACGGTATTCCTACTTCATTGCCATGGGGAATGAGCTACCCTAACGGCACTATTAAACCTCACTACGCGTTAATGCAGTATTACCAGGATAATCCTGCGCTTGCTGCTAAAGATCATTACTACTCTTTATCTTCGCAGGTAGTGGGAACGGATAACTATGGAACAATTACAAAATTTGATGAGGTGATTAGGCTTCACCCCGCCCCTATATATGAATTCTTTATGGCATTGATTATCTTTTACTTGTTATGGCATTTTAGAAAAAAAGATTGGACCAACGGAAAACTTTTTATGACGTACCTTGTTCTTGCGGGAGTTGAAAGATTAGCGATTGAGTTTATAAGATTAAATCCGTTGCTGCTGTTCGGCCTTTCCGAAGCTCAGCTTATTTCAATTGTTATGATTATTGCAGGCTCAATAGGGTTTTATTACCTTACAAAAAATAAAGATAAATTCCCCAAGTTTGTTCCACCGCCGTTAAAAGCCGAGACTAAAAAAGCCGGATGATTTTTATAATCTAAAAAGACAAAAATGAATTTAGTTGTTGGTAGAAAACCTGTACTTGAAGCTTTAAATTCGGGCGAGCCGCTGGAGCAAGTGTATATTCTTTACGGGCAAAGAGGCCCCGTTATTGATGCGATAAGAATTACATCAAAGAAGAAGGGAATTAAGTGCAACGAAATTCCAGCCCCTAAATTCAAATCGTTAACCGAGCATCCCAACTCGCAAGGAGTAATTGCACTAAAGTTAGAACAAAAATTTTTTCAGCTTGAAGAAATAATTGATGAAGCTAAAAAAGAGAAATATCCTTTAATCTTATTGTTAGACTCAATTCAGGATACTCACAATCTTGGCGCCATACTTCGTACAGCCGAGTGCAGCGGCGTAAACGGTGTTGTAATAACAAAGCATAACAGCGCGCCCGTAAATGCTACCGTTGTTAAAACTTCGGCAGGCGCATCAGAGCATATTAAAATCTGTTCGGTAAATAATTTTGTTAATGCAATTGAAATTTTAAAAGAAAATGGCTTCTGGATCATCGGGTCCTCGCTTGATAATTCGAAAGATTACACGGAACAGGATTATAAAATTTCTGTTGCATTAATAGTGGGAAACGAAGAAAAAGGGATGAGAAGATTAACAGCGGAGAAGTGCGACTTTCTAATTAAAATACCTATGAAGGGGAAAATCCAATCGCTAAATGTTTCGGTAGCTACCGGCGTAATTTTGTTTGAAGTGCTAAGGCAGCGAAACAGTTAATAATTCCATCTTCCCGTTATTTATACCATCAACCTTAAAAGTATTTTTATGAAACTTTCAACTAAATATTTTTTGCCGTTTCCATTAACGATAATTATTCTTGTCCTATGCGGATGGGGAAGTACCGGCCATAAAGTTATAAGTACCGACGCAACACTTTTATTTAAAGGGAAAGCAGGAACCCTGAGTTATATTTCAAATCAGATAATAGCGCATGCGTCCGACGCCGATAATAGAAAAAGTGCCGATCCAACCGAATCGCCAAAACATTTTATTGATATAGACAGCTACCCTGAATTTGTTTCTACCGGCAGAATTAGTATGGATTATGATTCGTTAGTTTCACTACACGGGCAAAGCTTTGTTACAAACACCGGTACTTTACCGTGGGCCATCGTAAATACATTTGATTCGCTTAAGGCCGCATTTGCTAGAAATGACTGGAACAAAGCCGGTTTGCTTGCCGCAGATCTAGGGCATTATGTTGGCGACAGCCATATGCCGCTTCACCTTACAGAAAATTATAACGGTTACCAAACAAACCAATCGGGTGTTCATTCTAGATACGAAACTGATTTAATAAATGCGTATTCTTCGCAGATAAAATTTGATATGGACAGCCTGCAAATAATTACTGACGTTCCTCAATTTGTCTTTTCTTATATTTATTATAATTACCAATATAAAGACTC
>DAIERC010000209.1 GCA_027347125.1 Ignavibacteriales bacterium | reverse complement strand
TAATCGTAAAGATGAAGAATAATGGCACAAATATATTAGGATCGAGTAATGATTTTGTATAAGTAATATTTTTCTTCAATCGTAATTTCATTTTTTACTACTAACTTCTACCCGCTATTTTTTCGAATAAAAACTATCCCGCTTGATAAGCATGAGGATTACTTATTTCGCTATTGTTTATTATTAAAGGGATTATAATTTTTACGCTTAAACCGCCTAATGCAGAGTTTCCTAATTCGAATTGCTGATTTTTCCCGAACAGATGCACAAGCCTTTCTCTGGTTATTTTAAGTCCTACACCTTCTTTTGATTTTTTCTTATTAAAGCCGGATAGGCCTGGACCGTTATCTTCAACCGATATAAAAAGTTTTTCGTTTTCCTTTTTTGAAATAATATTTATTACCCCGCGGGATTTTTTCGGAGCAATAGCGTGGTAAATTGCATTCTCTACAATCGGTTGTAACAAGAAACTCGGAACGCTTGCTTTTAAAGTACCGGTATCAATATCTTCATTTACTTCTAACTTATCTTTAAAGCGCACTTTTTCTATTTCCAGGTAATGAGTAATAAAAAGAAGTTCTTCCTCTAATGTTATTTCCGGCCTATCGCTCTCGTAAACCGTTGTTTTAAGAAAGTTATTTAACAATGAAAGCATTCTTTCAGCTTCAGTATTATCTGCTTTTAAAATTAACGTTGATAAAGTATTTAAAGTATTAAAAAGGAAATGAGGATGCAGCTGACTTTTTAGCGCGTTCAATTGAGATTGCGCCAATCTTGCCTGTAGCTGCGAATATTTAAGCCGGTTTATTTTACTTTTCTGCTGGTAATCAACAACATTGATGGCAATCATGATGGTAAAATAAATTACAAAATCTACCCACACCCATGAGTTGCGGAGTAGTCGCTTATACAAAAGCGTAGGAAAGTTAAGATAATTTAAAAACGTAGCTATAACTAACGATGCGATTGCCTGATGGATTAACACAATTATGATTGGAACAAACAAATAAACTACAACCCAATAAAACGATTTTGAATCATCCGGTTTAAGTTTTTGCGCCACGTAATACATTACCGGTAAAAATAAAAGCCAGCACCACCAATAGAATAAATTAAACGGTATGTGCCACCAAAGCGTAAATCTGGTTTTGGGATCTGAAATTATATAATAATGTTGAAGTGCAACAGCTATTGCTATAATAGTTAATATTACAAAAAGTAATTTGGATAAATACAAATAAAAATAATTCCTTTTTGCACGGTCTACATTATTAAAAGGGATAATCATAAAAATCCGGTTACAGAAATTGTATTTTTTTATTAACTGGAATCTTCAATCTCATTTTTAATCCCGGTGAACCGTATCAGGAGAAAACGCAGGCAAACATACTGCAATATATTCAGCGCCGCCTTCTTCCGGACTGCTGTACTGAACCCATTCTCCTTTTTTCGCAAGTATGGCTTGCGAAGCGTGAACATCTATAAAACCGTTTTTTGATGTTACTCTTAAAGTTCCTTTTAACACAACAGTATACTCATCAAACTCAGGGGTTTGCCCGGGCTCGACCCAACCGCCGGGACTTTGCATTTTTGCTATGCTAACTTCGCCGGTCTTACTGTTTACTCTTCCAAAAAATTCTTCAATTATTTTCGGCTTGTTACCTGCCGCTTCTATTACTGTCGGCTCTTTGAATAATGTTGGCATTAAATAACCTTTCGGAATAAAATGATAAAAATATTTGTGCTAATAAAGATAAGATGGAATTATTTTCCAAATTGTTTTAGGTGATAATCTAAATGACGGTAAGAAATTCTTCCCCATTGCTTATAATCCATGTAGCCGAATGCCGGGTGTAGCCTGGTTTCATTATTAGCAAAACATGAATGGTAATTGTCTATTAAATTAATTAATTCGTTTATATCTTTTTCCAATTCGGTTGGCTTTGTTCCGTCCTCGCCTTGTTTTAATTTTTTAAAAGTTTCCACTTTCCCTTTCGGTGTCGGCATTCCCATCAGAACAAGCCATTTGAGAAATGAATTCGGATTTAACCCCGGTTCGTCTATTTCAATTTTACCCATACCCATTTTAAGCTGGTCGGCGCAATGGCAAACCATTTGATGAACATTCATTTTGCCCCACAGCGCTTTTTCGTTTCCCCTGATTAATTTTACTCGCGCAATTATTTTTTGTTGTTCAAATTTAGTGATTAAATTTTTCATAGAAACAAATCCTAAGTTTTACACTGTTAGAAACAAAGCTGCCTTTCAGCAGGCAGCTTTGTTTATATTAAGAATTACTGGGAATAGTTATTTAACCAATTCAAATGTAATTGTTCCGCCGCCCATTTGAGCGCCCAGTTTCTGCTCCACTTTAATAAGTTTATTTGAGTTCTGGTCAATCCACATTAACGATTGGTCATCTCCGTCTCCCACAGGTTTAAGCTCAACTTTAAAAGTATTAAACTCACCGGCGCCGGTTGTTACTTTTTCAGTGCCAATAACATTAAAAGCTATTTTTTTAGTTGAAGCTTTCATCATGTCGAGTTCGTTGAGTAAGCCTTTAAAACCTTCTTTAAGCGGCAATGATCTTAAAGCAATCTCAACACCAGCGCCGTCTGTTAAAATAGGCACATCCGATTTAACATTAACAGGCATTTTTTGTGTACCCATATCAATTTCACCATCTACTCCCTTATCTGAAAAAGTTAAATAAACCGTAGCAGTTCCTTGTTTTAATGAACGCTTTACTGGCAAAAGAGTTTTGGCATCCAGGTCTAAAGTATCAACACTGCTCATCATACCGCTTGCTGCGTCGATTACTCTAATTATTTCTCTACCATCGGCGGTAATTTTTTCTATACTTCTGCTGCCATCAATATTTATGTTCCTGCCGCCGGCTTCTATTTTTATAGCATATTTATCGGAGCCGCTTTTAATTTTAGAACCGTCGAATGAATTAATAATTGTAGTATTTCCAGGAGCCTGTTCCGGTTTTGCCAGTGAAACGGTGTTTACATCAACCGTAATTTTTTTAAGTCTTTCTTCAATTGCCGGCTTAACATCTTCCTGCATTCTTCCCCCAATATACTTTGCAAGAAACTGTTCCATAGCAGTAAACATTGCCATTCTGTTTTCTAAACCGGCATACCCGTGTCCTTCATCGGGCGCAAGCATATACTCAACCGGTCTGTGTAGTTCGCGCAACGCAATAACTATTTGGTCCGACTCGGCTTTTTTCACTCTTGGATCGTTAGCTCCCTGCACAACAAACAACGGCGCCTTAATTTCTTTTGCATAGTTTAACGGGGAAGATTTTTTTAACAGCTCAACATCTTTAGGATCGTCTATGTTTCCTACACGCACATCAAAAATTTTTCTCAACGGAGCCCAGTAAGGCGGAATTGATTTTAAAAGAGTTATAATATTTGAAGGGCCGACAATATCAAAGCCCGCCGCATACAATTCTGGCGTAAAAGCCAAGCCTGCCAATGTAGCATATCCGCCGTAAGATCCGCCGGCAATTGCAATTTTATTAGGCTCAGCTATACCCTCTTTAATCAGCCATTTCGCACCGTCGGTAATATCGAACTGCATTGAGCCGATGCCCCATTGTTTGTTGCCCGCATTAAGATATTTTTTGCCGTACCCGGTTGAGCCTCTAAAGTTCGGCTGAAATACGGCATACCCCCTGTTCGCCAGGAATTGAGCAATCGGATCATATCCCCAATTATCCCTTGCCCACGGCCCGCCATGTATAAACATTACAACCGGAAGATTTTTACCAGTTAAACCCTTGGGTATTGTAAGGTATGCATGAATCGTCATTCCGTCTCTTGCTATGTATTTAACAGGTTTCATTGGCGAAAGCAATTCACTGTTAAGCTGCGGTCTTGAATTGTAGAGAAGTTCGGCTTTTCCTGTTTCCGCATTAAATAGATAAACCGAGCCAGGATCTACATCCCTGGAAACTGAAATAACCCATAGTTTTTCATCGGCTGAAATTGAACTGACTCCGATATTTCCGTCCGGTAATGTTTTTTTCATTTTCTTATAAATTTTTTCAAACTCCTTATCTTTAGGATATATACGTTCTTTATCGCCTACATAAACCGTTGCCAATAGTTTATTTGATATGTCGGAGAAAATTGCGTTTGCAAAATCAACTTCATTTAATGGATCTTTATCGACCAATTTTGTTTTACCGGTTTTTAAATCGAATAATACAAGCTGGGTTTTATCCAGAGCATTTCCTTTATTTGTGGACATGTAAAAATAATTGCCGCCTTCGGTAAACCTAATTGGGCTGGCTTCTTCTTCATTGTTTACTTTGTATATTGTTTCTACTGTATCCTTTAATAATTTTAATATTTCAGTTCCGCCATCAGCATCAATTCTAACACCTAGTTTTAAATTACCGTTAAGATCTGTTTGCCATCCGACGATATTATTTTTATTCTCTCTTACCAACGTTCGTGCACCGGTAGTTAAATTTATACGGTAAATATCGTGCAGTTGCGGATCGCGGTCATTTAAACCAATAAGAATTTCATCTGGAGTATTTTTCGGTACATCAACAATCATTGCCCTTACTTTATCAAGGGGAGTTAAATCTCTAGATGGAGGAACAGGCGTGCCGTTTTCTTTGGGATCAACCGCATAAACTCTAAAGTTCTCATCCCCTCCTTTATCCTGTACGTAAAGTATATACTTGCTGTCTCGCGACCAGAAATAACCTCTTAAAGGTCTTACGGAATCAGCCGTTACAGGTTTCGCTTCATCAAATTTTTGGTTAGTGCCTTTTACCCAAATATTCATTACGCCGTTGAACTGTTTGAGGAATGAGATAAACTTCCCATCCGGTGAAATTTGAGCTCCGGAGTATTCTGGGTCGCCGAAAAATAGTTCTCTGTCTATTATTGGTGGTTGTTGCGCCTGAACATTTGCGAAACCGATAAGAACAAAAAGAAAAAGTGCTAAAAAACCTTTCATAATTTTCTCCTTATTATTTATGTTCCGGACAAGCATTTGATAAGAATAATACTTTGGGCAGGTTAGCATTTGTAATATTCTAAGAATTTCCCTTAAATGGATTAAACCTTAATAATCGTCATGAAAATTATTCCCGCATAAAGGTTTAATCTTAAATGCCGTTGCAAAGTATCATAGGTAACACGGTTAATAATTTAAGCATTTTTTTGTTTAAATGTGTAAGTATCATTTCAATTAATATTGCTATTTTTGAGGACAATTTTTTAACTATTAAATAAAAGAACATACAGAAACGGCTGATGAATTTTTCGGGAAGATACAATTCCCAAATTATTTACGGCTTCGTATCCGGATAAAATTAATGAAAAGAATTCTACTTGTAAGAACCGACAGAGTTGGCGATGTTGTTTATATTACTCCTATGATAAGAGAAATAAGAAAAGCATTCCCTGATGCATTTATCGCAACTTTAACACAGCCGAGTACTAAGAATCTTCTTATAAATAATCCTCACCTTAATGAGGCAATAACAGATGATTTGAGCAAAGATACTTTTTGGAAAGTTGTTAGGGAATTAAGGAAATATAAATTTACCGACGGATTACTAAT
>DAIERC010000195.1 GCA_027347125.1 Ignavibacteriales bacterium | reverse complement strand
CGATATGATTTTTCTTATGGATGATGACAGAAATATAAAATATGTTAACGATAAGGTGATAGATACTTACGGGTATAAACCCGAAGAAATTTTAAAGATGAAAGTAACCGATATAACGGAGTCTGTTAAGGATAGCGACATACCGGAGCTAAGGCAAAAAATAGAATCACGCCACGGTTTCATATTTGAAGACATTCATAAAAAGAAAAACGGCGAGATGTTCCCGGTAGAGGTTAGCTCAAGGATGATAGACATTGACGGTGAAAAATATTACCAGAGCATTGTAAGAGATATTTCGGAACGCAAAGCGGCTGAGGAAAAGATTTACCAGTTAAACAGGGTGTACGTTGTATTAAGCAATACAAACCAGATGCTGGTTAGGGCAAACGATAAAGCCACCTTGCTTGATGAAGCTTGCAGAATTGCCGTTAGAGATGGGGGATTCAAACTGGTGTGGGTAGGAATGATTGATGAGGATATGAACAACGTTTCGGTTGTTTCAAAGGCAGGTAATTATGAAGACTATCTGAAGAATTTTAAGGTAAACCTGAACGATACCTCGGTTAATTGTGGGCCGACAGGTTTGTGTATAAAAACCGGCGAATATGTTTGTTGCAACGATATAGAAAACGATCCGCGGATGAAGCCTTGGCACGCTTCGGCGAAGAATAATAATTTCAAAGCCTCGGCAACCTTTCCTCTTAAATACCGGTATACTACCATAGGCACAATTAATTTTTACGCCGATCAAAAAAACTTCTTTACAGAAGAAGAAATAAAACTTCTTAACGAAATGGCCGGTGATATTTCTTACGCGATAGAATTTTTGGATACGGAAGAAAAAAGGAAAAAATACGAAGAGGATTTAACCCTGAGCGAGGAAAGATACAAAGAATTGTTCGAGCATAACCCGAATCCCATGCTTATTTATGAAGCCGGCACATGGAATTTTATTGATATTAATAAAACCGCCGTAAAACATTACGGCTACAGCAGGGAAGAATTTTTATCGATGAACCTGATGGAAATTCTTCCTGAAGAAGATATCCCTTTAACGTTGCGGCTTATTGAAGATACCGAAAGTGAAGTGCGCAACTCCGGTGTGTGGAGGCATAAAATAAAAAACGGAAGTTATATTTATGTTGATATTAAAAGCAACAACTTACCTTCGCCCGGCAGCAAAAAATACCGCATAGTTCTTGTGAACGATGTAACCGATAAAATGAAAATTGAAGAAGAGATGCGTAAAAACGAAGAACGTTACCGACTCATTTCAACGGTTTCATCCGATTATATGTTCTCTTCGATGATAAAAGATAGCGGCGAGCTTTATTTAAACTGGGTAGCCGGCGCCTTCGAAAGAATTACCGGTTATACTTATGAAGAGTATATTGTGGCGGGTGGATGGAGAGCCGCATTATACCCGGAAGACAAACCGGTTGACGATAATGATATGAAACAGCTTGCTGCCAACCGTGATGCTGTAACGGAAGTAAGAACCATTCACAAAAACGGCAGTATTGTTTGGGTTAGAGTTTATGCTCACCCGGTCTGGGATGATAATAAGAATAGGCTGGTAGGTATTTACGGCGCCGTGCAGGATATTTCGGAGCGTAAAGCGGCAGAGATTGAACTACGCCAAAGCGAGGCCAGGCTTCAAAAGGCACAGCAAGTTGCGCACGTTGGTTTTCTTGATTGGGATCTTAAAACCAATTTGATATTTCTTTCGGATGAAGTTTTTTCTCTTTTCGGATTGGAAAAAAGCAATACCTTATCAACTCCCGAACTTCTTATTAAAGCTGTTTACCCGGACGACCTTGAGTTTGTACGGCATAATCTTGAGATGGCAATAAGCGGCGACCGTAAATATAATATCGATCATCGTATTAAACGACCCGACGGAAATATTATCTGGGTTCATGCAACAGCCGAATTAATTTCTGAAAACGGCGGCGTTCCTAAAACTTTGCTGGGAACCGTTATTGATGTAACCGCCCGGAAAAAAATTGAAGAAACACTTCGCGAAAGCGAGGAACGGTACAGAAATTTAATTGAAGTTATTCCTTACGGAATTGCGGTACATCAGGGCGGGAAGATTGTTTTCTCAAACCCCGCTGGCGCTACGCTCCTTGGTTTAAATTCTACCGATGATATTATCGGGTTACCAATCGATAAGATAGTTCATCCCGATTACCTTGAAAGAGCTAAAGATAGAATTAAACGCACATTGATGGGAGAAAAAGGGCTTTATCCTACGGAGGATTGTTACGTTAAAGCCGACGGCACGCCCATATTTGTTGATGTAATCGGGTCATCAATTTTATTTAAAAATAAACCGGCTATACAGGTAATTATTAGCGATATAACCAAACGTAAAACTGCCGATGAGGAATTAAAAAAACTTTATTTTGCAATTGAGCAAAGCCCGGCTTCTATTGTTATTACGGATATTAACGGATATATAGAATATGTTAACACAATGTTTACCAGGATATCCGGTTATACATTTGAAGAGGTAAAAGGTAAACAATCTAGAATTCTTAGAGCAGACGTTAAAACCCGGGAGGAGCTTGACGGGATATTTAATATTTTATACGACGGAGTGCAATGGAAAGACGAGTTCTATAATAAGAATAAAGCAGGCAATTATTATTGGGAAGAATGCTCCATTTCGCCTATCAAGAATAAGGAGGGAATAATAACCAACCTGCTTATTATTCAGGAAGATATTACGGAAAAGAAAAGAACAGTTGAAGAATTAATTGTGGCAAAAGAAAAAGCGGTGGAGGCTAATAAAGCTAAAGATGTTTTTCTGGCTAACATGAGTCATGAGCTTCGAACCCCGCTTATAGGTATTCTGGGTTATTCGGAGCTGCTTACGGAAGAGTTAAAAGACCCGGAAAAAATTGAAATGTCTACCGGAATAAAAAGAGCAGGCAAGCGGCTTTTAAATACGCTTAATTTAATATTGGACCTTACAAGAATTGAATCGAACAAATTTGAAATATCTTTGGAACACGTTAATATTATAAATGAAATTCAATCTGTCTTTAATTCGTTTAAGGGCGCCGCATTAGAAAAAAAACTGGACTTTATATTAAATGTGCCGGACGATAATTTAACGGCCGAAATTGATAAAAACGTTTTTTCGATTGTGATGGAAAATTTAATTAATAACGCCATTAAATTTACCAAGCAGGGAAACATAACCGTATCTGCCGGCAGAGAAAATAAAGATATTATATTTATAAGTGTTAAAGATACGGGCATAGGTATTGACGAAAAACATTTCAACATTGTTTTCGAGGAGTTCAGGCAGGTAAGCGAAGGAATTAACCGTGAGTTTCAGGGAACAGGCCTTGGGTTGTCTATTACCAAAAGATATGTTGAGATGCTGGGAGGTACTATTTCAATCGAAAGTAAAGTAGGAGCCGGGTCGGCTTTTATAATTAGATTACCGGCGGCTTAATTTATACTTTGCGGAATTATTTCTACTAAAGAATAATCACGATGTTTCTTTAGCGCTGCCAAATTTATATATGGAACAATAGTAACGGAGAAAAAATCATAGGAGATTTTTATTATGAAAATAAAAAAATTAGGAAGAACAGGATTAAAGGTAAGTGAGATATGTCTGGGCACAATGACATTCGGAAATCAATGCGA
>DAIERC010000192.1 GCA_027347125.1 Ignavibacteriales bacterium | reverse complement strand
AAATCGTTATCTCTTGACCTAAAAATAATGATTAAGACATTTTCTGTAATAATTATGGCAAGACACTCGGATTCGATTGTAGGAAGTATAACAAAAGTGAATAAGGGAAAAGCCATGGTAGGCAAGCTGATTGTTTCCAATGGGAATAAATTCTCATAGTATAGATATAGACGATTTTGAGCTAAGGTAAGATTACGAGGTACTAATACTTCATTAAAAAATTCCCCCGTCGTTTCATCAGTCAAGTATCTTTTTTACACGCCCGACTTCACCGGTTTCAAGCCGTACTTTAATTCCATGCGGATGCGTCGGCGACTTCGTAAGAATATCTTTAACATACCCTTCGGTAAACTCGCCGGTGCGCTGGTCCGCTTTGAGAACAATCGCAACATGCAAACCGAGCTTAATTTGTTCGCGCCTTGTTCCGTCCATACCTATTGTTCTTTCCTTTTTGCTTGTTTCTCCCATTCCATCTTTTTTTATTCTTATCAGTTGTAAAATTAGAACCTCTTATAACAGATGCGGAAGATTGACCGGAAGAACTTTCACTTGACTGTTGATGAAAATTTTCATCTTCTTTTTTCATAGGGAAGGGATGATCTTCAATAACAGGAATGGATACTGATATAAGTTTGTTTATATCCTTTAAATAAGCTCGCTCTTCATGATCGCAAAATGAAAGTGCTGTTCCGCTTAACCCTGCTCTGCCGGTGCGCCCGATCCGGTGTACATAGGTTTCGGAAATATTCGGGATTTCATAATTTATAACGTGCGACAGCTCCTCAACATCAATTCCGCGGGCGGCAATATCAGTAGCTACAAGCACTCTGGTTTTTTTTGACTTAAAATTATTTAATGCGTTCTGCCGCGCGTTCTGCGATTTATTACCGTGAATAGCTTCGGCATGTATTTTAGCGCTATTTAAAAATTTTGTTACCATATCCGCGCCGTGTTTGGTGCGTGTAAAAACCAGAGCTGAATTAATCGATTCGTTTTTTAGAAGATGAATCAGCAAAGCTTTTTTATCAGGTTTTGAAACAAAATATACGCCCTGTTTAATAGCTTCAACCGTGGGTGATTCAGGTGTGACTTCAATTTTAACGGGGTCAGTTAAAATTGTGTTTGCCAGCTTTACAATTTCCTGCGGCATGGTTGCCGAAAAAAACAAAGATTGCCTTTTTACCGGAAGCTTTGCTATTATTTTTTTTACGTCGTGTATAAATCCCATATCAAGCATACGGTCGGCTTCATCAAGCACAAATAATTTTATATGCTGAAGGCTGATATAATTTTGATTCATCAAATCCAGAAGCCTGCCCGGTGTGGCAACAAGTATATCTACGCCGCTTCTTAATTTATCAGTTTGCCTTTTTTGCGGAACGCCTCCGAAAACAACTGCATTGTGAAGCCCTGTATATTTACCGTATGCTGAAAAGCTTTCGCTTATTTGAATAGCAAGTTCTCTTGTCGGTGTTAGTATAAGCGTACTTATTGCGCTCTTCGGCTTGCTCGCGTTTTTTTCGTTATAAAGAATTTGCAGGATTGGAACCGCAAAGGCTGCTGTTTTACCCGTGCCTGTTTGGGCGCATCCTAGTAAATCTTTTCTTTCCAATATAAATGGAATTGCCTGCATCTGGATTGGAGTAGGTTTAGTATAGCCCTCTTCTGATAAAGCCTTATTTAACGGCTTTATTAAATTTAATTTCTCGAATGACATTAATTTAGTTTTTCCTTTTGAGACCGGTAGGTAGAAAATTGGTTAAGTTTTGAATCAGCGGTCGGTTTAATAAAAATTATATTAAGAATTGTACGCAACGTTTTTCTATTGAAGCAAACTTTTCATAATTACCTTTCTAATTTACGGTAATTATTGCTCATCTCAAACTATGGGAATTTTTTTACATACCGCGGTTTTTTTATAGATCAAATTTCTCTACACAATTTTGTATATCTTCGGTATATCTTTTTAACGAAGCCTTTAAAAATTAATGATTAACAAAAGCGATAACTTAAATCAAAGCTCTTGTTCCTGTAATCAATTGTTTCTGTCCGGTCTTTAACGGGGCAGTAGTTAAGATGAAATTTATGCGCTTATATCTTTCTTCATTTGATCAAATTGTTCTTTTGTTATTTCTCCCTTAGCGTAACGTCGTTTTAAAATATCTAACGGAGTTTCCTGCTGGGGAAAATTTAAATGAGTCGGATGCCGCCTGTTGGAACTGTTGGATAATGCCCAAACAATGAGCGCTATAATTCCTATCCAAAATATCCATCCAAACCACATGCTGCCCCAAAAGAAATCATGGAACATCATATTTGCCCTTTACAAATTTTGGAAAAATCTTTAGTAAAAAGGTAACGTAATTATGAATTAAATTAAATAGGTAATAATTATTTTTACTTGCAGCAGTCCTTTGTGGTAAAAAATTTTATTACCTTTTTCCATCCGGGAACTATTTTCTCATTTCGGTACCCCGCTTTAAAAATAATTTTAGATAATTTTTCGCTTGATATGCCAATGGTTTTTATGGTAATAATTTTATCGTGATCGCTGAGATCAATGTCGCAGTCAACAATGTTTTTAATTTTAAGAAGTTGAGCTTTCATTGAATTGGCCGCATTCTGATCCGGGATGTTAATTGCGAATTTGAACACTTTCATAATATTATTTGATAATTAAAGATTCACTTTATTCAATAACTATATGTTTTTAGATATTGATGTTTTATTTAACTCAAGTTGTCCGCATCTCGGAGAGCAATAATATTAGCCCCGCCCACCAGGGCGGGGAATAAGAGAAAATACTCAAAAGCTGCGGGGTCGTGTCAAAAGTAATTTACAATTGAAAAAACATGCGTTATCAGCGCACCAATTTTCAAAAAAGTATTATTTTTGAAACAGCCTCTTAAATTGGAAGCAGTCAACCTTGGTAAAAATATTTAATGACATTTCATATAATCTATAAATTGGATTTACTCCATGTTTTTATTCTTATTCGTGGCGTCCATTGCCTGGTACTGTTCCTTCGTCATGGTTGGAAGAGTTTTCATAAAAGCTACTATCGCCCAGATTTTACTATCGCTGTGTGTCTTCCCGAATGCAGGCATGCCGGTTAATTTAATTCCGTTTTTAGTTATCCAGAATAATTCCGAAGCAGGCATTTCTATAGCCGAATGTGCAAGGTTTGGCGGCTTGGGATAAAGTCCCTGTCCGATTTCATTACGACCAATTCCCGGTGCGCCATGGCAGCCCTGGCACATTTCCCTGTAGTGTGTAAATCCTATCTTCACTAATGATTGGTCGTTTAAGTTATCCGGAACTTTAACATTCTTTGAACGATGTTCGATCGAATTATCCTTCAAAGTATTTATCACCCACAATGTCAACCTGTTGTGAGGGACCATTGCACTTACATTATAAACTCCAGATTCAAGAAAGAT
>DAIERC010000170.1 GCA_027347125.1 Ignavibacteriales bacterium | reverse complement strand
TTCATCTTCTTGAAGTAGTATTCAAAATTATTTGCCCAGCACACATTCATACCGATTCCGCGAAACGCTTCTCCACTATCGTATTTAAACACGCCTAACTTTTTAGACAACACAATAGCACTTTGCACCTTTTCATTATCGGCTTTTACTACCACCTGGAATTGCTCTTGTGTTTTACCGTTTATAACCATGCTAAACCAGTAAACGCCCGCTTGTTTGGGAGCAAAACGCGCTTCCCATTTTTCGACGCTGTCTTTATTCAATCCATTATAAAAAAAAGAAAGAACCAGCCTGGTATAATCCGGCTGCAAGATGTGCAACTCAACTTGATTAGTTATAAGATCAAAGGGATTTTCAAACGGCAGGTTCTCATCAAAACGAAATGTGAGCGTTTCATATTGCACGCCGTCTTTAGGAAGATTAATTAAATTTACCGCTTTAATCTTAGTACCAAGACCTAAAAGGATTAACAGCACAAAAATTTTGGAAAAAGATTTCATAAAATATCCTTTCGAAAAATTTATCCGGAAAATTCACGTGCAATTATAAATTACTAACTTACATTACGCATTTCATGAAAGAATGGAATAATGTAATTATCAGATTTACTCCATGGTTACGTCATTCCGATACTCCAAAGATTTGGTTTTATGTAAGATGAATTACAAATTCACCGCAGCAAAAGAGAATTATATTTACGCGCACGTTGGTAAAAAATTAATAATTAATTTTAACCACAACCATTGTCATATCGTCGTGCTGCGGAGTTCTGCCCATAAAAATTTTAGCTTCCTTTATAATCGCATCAAGAATTTCCTCGGCAGATAAAATTGAGTTTTGTTCCACAAGTTTTATAAGCCGCTCTTCGCCAAACTCATCTTTTGTTTTGTTCATCGCTTCGGTAAATCCGTCGGTATAAAAAACAAACACATCGTTCCGCGCGATAGGTATTTCAACCTCTTTTATTGTACTGTTAAATACCGTCCCCTTTTCCAATCCGAGCGCCAGGCCTGTGGGATTAAGTGTTTCCACAGATTCCGGCGATGAGTTCCTAACAATTACCGGGTTATGGCCTGCCCTGGCCAGTGTAAATTTTTTATTTTCGATATCAAATATTCCGTAAACCATGCTTATAAAAGTACCTCGCTCAACATTATCGTAAAAGAGCGAATTCATTTCTCTTAAGAATTGAGCCGGCGAACTGAAAGACCTTGAAACAGCTTTTAGAAAACCCTTGGTAAGAGTCATGTAAAAAGCGGCTTGCGTGCCTTTGCCCGAAACATCGCCTATTATTACTCCAAGCTTATGTTCATCATGCAAAACAAAATCATAATAATCGCCGCCTACCTCCAGCGCCGGGATACAACTAGACGCAATTTCAAGACCTTTGAATTGAGGATTTTTCCTCGGCAAAAAACTCATCTGAACTTCTCTTGCAATCTCAAGTTCTCTTTGCAGGCGCTGCCTTTCCGTAATATTCGCAACAAAGGCAGGTGCAATAGCGTTAAAGTCTATTTTTTTATCTTTTCCAAATACGGCATAAAGTGCAAAGATTACCAGCAGCAAGAAAATACCTACAAGAAAATATCCCGATTGCGTATAAACAGGATGACCCAATGTAAAAAGAGCAAATCCTTTACTTGATGTATAAAATGCGGTTAATGCCAGCAGCGTGGTCAAACCGTCGTACTTTATATAAGTCCACGTTAAAACCAATCCGATAATTATTTCTAAACATATGCCTATAAGAACCGGGTGAATATCGTTCGAGTTTACAAGCCCCCAGATTACTCCAACGGTAATTATTAACGTTGCCGTGGATTTAAATCTTCTTTTAAGCCCGGAAGTAATAAGATTAAAATATACCGCCACAAGAAATATGGAAGTGTATATAAATTTATCCAGTATGCTCAAAGAAGGGCTTGATGAATTTAAATGAGATAACAAAAGCGTATTGTACGAAGCGCTCCAGACGCCGGTAAAATTTTGCACCACGTATAGAAGAATAAACCACGCTGCCGAAAGCCCCAGCCCGAATGTTAAACCCCTGAATACAGCCTCGCCAATTTTGGAATGAGTAAAATATCCTTTTGTTAAAAGATCAACCGGAAGCAATTTCTCCTTCCATGTTTCGCGCGTTACCGTTTCACTTACCGCCCAGGTAATAAATAACGCTGCGCCCAGAAAAAGCGGACCTAAAACAAGACTGAATATCTTTGCGGTTAAAGAGGCATCAATTACTTCCGTATAAACTTGAAGCCCGGAACTTATAATAACAATAACCGCCATTATAAAAGCAGTGCGGAAACCTATTTCGTACGCTTTTACTTTTCTGTAAGCAAGAACGGTAACCATTATTATAATTATCAAGTAGAATAAAATTACTATAGACGACAGGTAAATGCTTGAATTGTCAGTAGTATATCTTGCAGGAATATCATAAGTAACTTTGAAGTTTGAAATAACATTGCCGGACACAGTAACTTCCATTTTAATATTATCATCTACGTAGGATGATTTGCCCGACCATGTATATTGATAATCAACTCTATGCGGAAGTTCTATTCTTCTTTCTATCTTAAAATTATAAAGCTCGTTTGTACCGGAGATAAAAGAGTATTCGGCGGGTTTTGCAGTATCCGAAGAACTTTGTGAAAGATTTTGTATTGTCCCGAATTTGGAAATAAAATTTCTCACCAGATCTCTTGCCCGGTTCTGTGATAACGATGGAAGTTTGGTAGAATCCTTTATGCCCCGGTTAAAAAACAATAGATTGCCCGAATTATCATACTGAACAGATATGTTTTCCCCGTCGTATTTAATTTTAGTATCGGAACCGCTGTGAATAGTAAAGGAAGAGTTGTCCTCGTTCATCCAATTAATTTCCCAGTAATAACCCGGCAGCGATTTTCGAATTAACTCGTTCCCCTTCTTAAAACCGTATTCCTGCTGAACCTGCCTTAATAATTCCTTGTTTGCTTTCAGCCTTGCTTCAACTTTCAATCCTTTTACCGGCACTGAAAGATCTTGCACAAGAAGAGCGGCTTTTTCTTTAATTTGTTCTTTGTCGAATTTAATGCTTAACCCGCCAAGCAGGCTAGAATCTTTATAGAATGTATAGTATATAACGACGGAAACAGCCGTTACAATAATAAGCGGAAGAATTATTTTGATTTTTTTCATACAATTAACAGCCGACGGTAATTTTGTTTTTTTTTCAGCATTAAGTTAAATAAAATAAATTAATCAAGACAACAGAAAGTTTTATCTATAACAAATTAGATGGAATAATTTACCTTAATGGTTATCTGTTAAACTGCCGCAAACAAATTACTGTCAAACTATTGCGTATTATTTTGTTAAACAAATTACTTGCTCACGTTACACAGCCTTTGGGATATTGTGAAAATGGGGTAATGGAATAGGCTGATTTTTCAATTATTTTAACACTCCACTATTCCAAAGGGTATTCAGTAAGGTGAGTTAATAATTTTTAAAGGTTGAGCATTTACGTTAAATAAGCTATAATAAAAAACATAGATATATTTGAGTCACAAATAATATCTCAAAAGTAATTTTTAATTTAAATTTGGGAAAAGTAAAAAGTTTGTAAATTTACCGGTAGAATTATTTACTCCTGATTTCCGGGAATCTATTATTAAGAGCGGAAGTCTGATTCATCAGCAAAAATATTTTGATCTACTTACAGATATATTCCCCTGACTTTCAGGGATGAGAAGATAAAAAACGCCTGAGGCTGGGTTCGTTAATTAGAAACGCTCGACTTAAGTAAAGCTATTTTTAATAAGATACATGCAAACAAAAGGAAGAAATAATCAGGTGAAGGAAATAAAAATTGCCGGGTACATTCCGCTGATAATAACAATTGCTTTGATGGCGGCATTACCTTCCTTTGCGCAGGATACAACAGAAAGCCTGGCCTTCAAGCGAAACCGTCCGGTAGAACATCAAACGTTGTTTTACCATCCTGATATCGCATACCAAATGTGGCAGCAATTTAATCTTATTAAAGAAGCCAACTCCGGAAACGCGCTTGCACAGCACGAGCTTGGAATAAGATATATTATCGGTGACGGCATACCAGCCGATACGGAGAAAGCGGCGTACTGGATTGGCAAAGCCGCCAACAACGGGCTGCCGGGCGCTTGCTATAATTACGGCATACTTCTTAATAACGGCTGGGGTGTAAAGTGGAACCCCTTTGAGGCATTTAAATATTTTTTGAAAGCCGCTCAAAATAATATGCCGCAAGCCGAATATTTTATCGGCTTGATCTATACCGATAATTTAATTGTAAAACGGAATTTGAGTAAGGCTTACTTCTGGGTTAAAAAATCCGCAAAAGACGGTTTTGCCCCCGCAAAAACTACGCTCGCAGATATGTCCGGCAAAATTGATTTAGCTTCGATAGATACTTCATCCTCGACTGGTGAACCATCCGGCAATAAAACAGACACTGCCAATTCTAAGGTTTCAAAAAAATTATCATCCAATATTTCATCAAAAAACATCGCTTCAAACCTGGGACTGGTATTTATAGATTTTAATGCCGCAAGAGATACTTCTACAAAAGTGTCTAACAAAATTTTACTTGAAGACTTGCTTCACCAGGGAAACGATGAATTGGTAAAGAAGATTAAAATTGACGTAAAAAACGATACGTTGATTAATGTTGACACCGCAAGCGTAAAAGCATTGGAACAATTTGCGGATGCCGGCAGCCCCGAAGCGCTTACTCTCTTAGGAAGACTTTATGAATTAGGACAATTCTTTAATAAAGATATTGTTGAAGCCGCGGTTTATTTTATAAGAGCAATAAAACTGGATTCACCCCGCTCCCCTCTTCTTTTGTGGCATACCACAAAGGAACAAGGCTTTTATACGGAGCTTAAAAACCTTGTGGATAAAAACGACCCGCGGGCTATGTTTGTTTGGTACGGTTTATACAGCATTGGGTTCGATAATCAGCTGGTGGAAACCGACGCGGTTAAGCTCCTGGAAAAAGCCGCTTCGTTAAATTATATACCGGCTTTAAATGAACTCGGCCTGGACTATTACACCGGCAAGTATATAAAACCAGACAGGGAAAAAGCAATTGCAATCTGGAAAGTATCAGCCGGCTTAGGCAGCAGCGAAGCGAAATTAAGGCTATCTATTTCGAATATTTACAGCGATTCCGGTAACGAAAATTACAGAGCCGCAGTAGATTCAATTATGAAATCAATAAAAGACGGTTCGGTGCTTGCTCAGGCAACACTGGCTTACTGTTACCAGAACGGTTTGGGAGTTGATAAAAACTTGCCGGACGCGGTTGAGTATTACCGCTTTGCAGCCCAGCGCGGAAGCCAGTTTGCTTACAACCAGTTAAAACAATTATACGACAGCATTCGCCCTGCTGATAAAGAATTTCAGTTAAACTAATAACCATGCTATTATCCTTCAAGGATACTGCTTAGGCCTTGAAGGGTTAGGTTTGCTCAATATCTAAAAGTTATTTTGCCGTACTAGCGAACATGTATTAGCAACTTTCAAAGTCTTATACAATTTCGAGGATACATAAATTCTCTTTTCCCTCGCATTCCGCTATTTAAACTTCTTAAAAAAAAACATTATCTTTACAAGCAATTGAAATGAATCATAACCAAAAGAATGTGTCTTCGTTTTCAATTATATATTACCGCAAGTTGCATCGGCAAAAATCTTTTAATGCCGCTGCAGTCCAATGTACTTATCGATATTATTCTCGTTTAACCAATACGGAAAAACTATGAAAACTTCCGGTACCGAATTTCAATCTAAACTGCCGGACATCGGCACAAGTATTTTTGCAATAATGACGAAAATGGCAAACGATTATAAAGCTATTAACCTTTCACAGGGTTTTCCCGATTTCGATCCGCCGGAAGAATTGAAAAAACTGGTAAATCATTTTATTGAAAGCGGGCATAACCAGTATGCGCCTATGCAGGGCGTTAAGATTTTACGTGAACGGATTTCGGACAAGATAAGAAAATTATACGGCAGTTATTACAACCCGAACCACGAAATAACCATTACCGCCGGAGCTACGGAAGCATTGTACACGGCCATTACAACAGTTGTAAAACCCGGCGACGAAGTTATAATCTTTGAGCCGGCTTATGATCTTTATACTCCAACCGTAGTTGCCAGCGGAGGAACACCGGTTTATATTCCGCTTAAAGAACCCGGCTTTACAATTGATTGGGAAATGGTAAACAACTCATTAACAAACCGTACAAAACTTATAATAATTAATTCACCACACAATCCGACCGGCAGTGTACTAAATAGAACGGACATCATAAAATTGGAAGAACTAACTGCCGATAAAGATATTTTTATACTCAGCGATGAAGTTTATGAACACATTCTATTCGATAATAACCGTCATGAAAGTATTTCAAAATCAATTAAGCTTGCAAAGAAAGCATTTATTATTTCGTCGTTCGGTAAAACTTATCATGCAACAGGATGGAAAGTAGGATATTGCGCCGCACCTGCATATTTAACGAAAGAGTTCAGGAAGATACACCAGTTTGTAGTATTTGCGGTAAACACACCCGTGCAATATGCTTATGCGGAATATATTTTGAATTATGAACACTATATGGAGCTCAATAAATTCTATCAGCGGAAAAGAGATTTTTTTATATCGATGATTAAGACATCGCGCTTTAACCTTAGCCCTGCTAACGGTACATATTTCCAGTTGCTTGATTACTCCGGTATATCCGCCCTGAACGATATAAAATTTTCCGAATACCTTACAAAAGAAGTTGGTGTTGCCGTTATACCGTTATCACCTTTTTACTCCGGCATTAACGATAGAAAATTAATTAGAATATGTTTTGCGAAAAAGGATGAAGTGTTAGCGGCGGCGGCGGAAAAGTTGTGTAAGATTTAATTATTTATAGTCCGGTTATCTTTATAAAAAACACCTCACAAAAAGGGTCTATTTTGGCAATCTTTGATCAATTTAGGAAATTATACGACTTTTATACAAGCGATTTAAGCTATAAAGAAATTGAGAAGCTTATTAAGCGCGACGTTCCAGAACTCTACAATTTTTACGTAAAAAAAATGAAGCAGCCCGAAAAGCCGAAAAAATCGCTGAAAGGTTTGCTCATTTTTGCGCGCAACCTGTTCATAGAATTTCTTCTCCAGCTTTCGCCGGTGCGGCGTTTAATTTATTCCGCGTCGGTTTTCCTTTTTATTTACGGTTTTATGGCTCCGGATTACCAGTGGTCTGTTTTTGCTTTTGTTGTTATAAACATTCTGCTTGCGTTTGAACTTGCAGATAAATTAATAGCAAAAGACGAGCTTGCAGTTGCGCGCGATATTCAAAATAGTTTAATGCCGAAAGAACCACCGCAAAATAATAGTTATGATATCAGTTGTTATTACCAGGCGGCTTTTGAAGTGGGCGGCGATTATTATGATTTTATAAATAGTGAATTAACGCCGGAAAAAACATTTATTGTTATTGGCGATATATCCGGTAAAGGGATGGCGGCTGCGCTTCATATGGTGCAGGTGCAGGCAATTTTACATTATATTGTTGAGCATAACGATTCGCCCAAAATTATTCTTTCCATGCTCAACAAGAACTTAAAAAAAGTTTTACGAAGAGGTTCCTTTTTTACGGTTAGCCTTGCGCTTCTTGACGGCAACGGCTCTCTCATTTTATCAAGAGCCGGCCATATGCCTTTACTCCATTACAAAGCAAGTTGCGGGCAATGCCATAACATTACTCCAAGGGGAATGGGCATAGGGCTAAGCCATGATACCATATTTGAAAATTCGCTGGAAGAGATAGTTATAACACCGGAAAAGGGAGACGTACTTATTTTTTATACCGATGGGGTTGTGGAAGC
>DAIERC010000146.1 GCA_027347125.1 Ignavibacteriales bacterium | reverse complement strand
TCTTCCAGAGCCTGCTCAAGCCTGAAGGTTTTATTGGTATAATCGAACAACACTTTCCCTGCGGGCGTAAGATTTATTTTATTCCCCTTCCTATTAAAAAACCTAAGCCCATAATGTTTTTCTAGCGCTTGAATATGTTTTGTAATTGCAGGCTGGGTTATAAAAAGCTCGCCGGATGCTTTGGTAAAGCTAAGATTCCTTGCAACGGAACGAAATACTTTTAATCTGAAATCGGGCATATAATTAAGGATAAATAATCGCAAATAAAATACGCTTCTTAATTATCTTTTACAAAGAGATTCTTGCAACAATACAAAAAAATGCGATCAGCTAAAGCGCAAGTTCACTCCCAACTTCAAGTTTAAGCTCAAGACAAAATATCTTGATGTAAAAATCTTATCTTCAAGCACCAACACCATAAACACTAATTTTGAATCATCTTCCGGCCAGATAAAAATCAACATTCTTGTGAATCCTTTCGCTTCTTTTTGTATCGAATGATAACAGTGTAAAAAATGTTTTTAGAAAAAGGAATATTTAATGACGACGACGCAGGTTTTACTTCTAATTCTGGGTGCATTTATAGTTTATACTTATGTAAAAAAGAGCTTGGTTAACCGTTCGGTAAAGCATTATGAACCCGATGAAGCGGCGGAAAAAGTAAAGACCAACAAAAACGTTATCTTGCTTGATGTTAGAACCGCGGCAGAACGAAAACAGCAGCACATAAAAGGATCGTTTCATCTTCCTTTGCAAGAAATAAATACGCGCGCAAACGAGTTGGATAAATTTAAAGATAAAGAAATCATCTGCTACTGCAGAAGCGGGAACAGAAGTGTAACCGCCGCGGCTAAATTAAAGAAAAAAGGATTTAACAGCGCTAACATGAGGGGCGGAATTATAAGATGGAATTTCAACAAGTAAAGTCGGAAATCCTTCGTTCAAAAAAATTTCTGCCGGTTCTTCTGGGAGCTGTTGCGGGTTTTTTATATTACACTTTTGTCGGTTGTGTTACCGGGCATTGTGCAATTACAAGCAACCCGTGGAGCAGTACTGTTTTAGGCGCCCTTGTTGGTGCGGCATTTATTAAAAAGCCGAACAACAACGGCAGCAACAATAACGATATAACGGAAACAAAATGAAAAAAAATTTAGGGAATATCGATAGAATCATAAGAGGCGTTGCCGGTTTGGGCATTTTAATATTGTTCGCAACAAAAATAATAACCGGACAGGCTGTTTTTTTTATGGGAATTGTGGCGCTGGTACTTTTATTAACAAGCGTTACCAGCTTTTGCCCATGTTATATTAGGCTAAATATTAATACGGCAAAAAGTAATTCCGAAAAGAATAAAGAGTTGTAAAAAAAGAGTGGAGATTTAGCGATGACTTTTGTATATATAATCGGTGGTATTGTTATTTTGTTTTTAGGCCTGCAGTTCTTTATGATATTTTCGGCTAAAAGAACGAAAGGCACAAAAATATCCGGGTTATCGGGAAGCCTGAAAACTCTAGAGAAAAACGGCTCTAACGGAATAGTCTATTTCTTCAGTCCGTCATGCAGAGCTTGCACTATGCAAACGCCAATAATAAAGTCGCTGCAAAAAAAATATAAAAATATATTTGACGTTGATATTTCAAAAGATATGCAGACGGCCAGAGTTTTTGGTGTTAAGGCTACCCCAACTACCGTTGCTATAAAGAACGGGATAATCGAAGAAGTGTTTGTCGGTGTTAAACAACAAAATATCTTTGAAACTTATTTAAATAGGAGATGATATAAAATGGAATACGGATTTTCAAGAACGGTAGATATGCCGTATGAAAAAGCAATTGAAAGAATTACCGAAGAGATGAAGAAAGAAGGCTTGGGCGTATTAACCGAAATAGATGTTAAAGAAACATTAAAGAAAAAACTTAACGTTGATTTTAAGAAATACAAAATATTAGGCGCGTGCAACCCGCCTATTGCTTACAAAGCTTTGCAGGTGGAAGAAGAACTAGGTTTACTTTTGCCGTGCAACGTAATTGTTTATGAAAAAGAAGGTAAATCTGTTGTGTCGGTTTTTAACCCGATG
Source organism: Ignavibacteriales bacterium (assembly GCA_027347125.1). Classification (GTDB taxonomy): domain Bacteria; phylum Bacteroidota; class Ignavibacteria; order Ignavibacteriales; family Ignavibacteriaceae; genus FEN-1297. The sequence goes on along the minus strand of DAIERC010000146.1, from coordinate 1,777 downwards.
ATAATGACACAGATTCTTGAAGGTAAAGATATGACATCAATAGCGGCGGAAGTAAAAGATAAGTTACAACACGCTTTGGATGCGGTGTAAAAAAATTAATTTGAATAACAAGGAGAAATAAAATGCCAGAACATTTAACAAAACAGACTTTCTTAGAAAAAGTCTTTAATTATGAAGTAAACCAGGAATGGAAGTTCGAAGGTGACCTTCCATGCGTAATCGATTTTTGGGCTCCGTGGTGCGGCCCGTGCCGTGTTGTAGGGCCTGTTCTAGATGAGCTTTCGGAAGAGTACAAAGGAAAAGTAAACTTCTACAAAATAAATACTGACGAAGAACAGGAATTGGGTTCTGCTTTCGGAATCCGCAGTATTCCTTCGCTTTTATTTGTTCCAAAAGAAGGTCAGCCCAAAATGGCTGTTGGCGCATTGCCAAAAGATTCGTTAAAAAAAGCAATTCAAGAAGAATTGCTGACCGCAACAGCATAAGGTTAAATTTATTTAGATTTCACAAGGGGCAGCTAACTTGCTGCTCCTGTTTTTTTGCATTCATGGTTTTGCAACATTCACATACTTCTTATTAACTAGCACAACACCTATTGTAATAATTATTCCGCTAAACAAAGTTAAAAGAGAAATCTTTTCTTTAAGGACAAACCATGCACCAATAACAGTAAAGAACGGCTCAATATAAAGAAAAGCGCCAACTTTAGAGGCGTCAAATTCTTTTAGAGATTGCGCCCATAAAACATAGGCAACTCCAGAACAGAAAACGCCAAGAAATAAAACCGCAATCCAACCATTTAACGAAAGATGAACAATTGCGTTAACCGATTCGGAATTAATTGTAAACGGTGCAATTACTATTGTCATCATTATAAACAGGTAAAGGATGGTCATCAAAGGAGAATATGATATGGATATTTTTTTATTCATGGTGGAATAAAAACTCCATGTTACCGTGCTGGCAAGAACTAAAAAATCACCTCTGTGTGAAATAAGACCCACACTCATCAAATCACCCTTGCTTATTAAAAGAAGCAAGCCGAAAAACGCGATGAACATTCCGCTTACATTTATAAATTTCATTCTTTCTCTAAAAAATATTATTCCGAGAATGGCAATAAATACCGGCGTAACGCCTATTATCCAACCCGTGTTGGCGGCTGTGGTTTCGTTTAACCCTGTAATTTGAATCCATAAGTGGAATACGGCTATTACAGCGAGAAAGAATATACCGCCGTGGTTTTTCCAGGTAGTTTTAAAATCTCTTTTTGTAAAAAGAGCAACCGCAATAAGCAAAAAAATGGCAAGAATTAGTCGTAAGATTATAATTGTTAGCGGATTCAATTCCACCAACGCAACTTTTGTAGCAACAAAAGAACTGCCCCAGAACATAACCGAAACAAGCGGCTTCCAGAATTGAAACAGCTTTTTTTTCATTTTATTTTTATTTGGACTTTTCCGTTTTCTTCGCGGAAGAATAATCATCAAGATCGTATTGAATCATCCTGTCCGGCATATCCATTTTTACAATTTCAACACCGGATTCAGTATAAAACTGTGTGGCCAATGTGTCGTGAAAATCCGAAAAAACAACAACACGCTTAATACCTGCGGCAATTAGAGCTTTTGCGCAGGTTGTGCACGACATATTGGTTATGTACGCCGTTGAACCCATTATATTTATTCCGTGCACGGCGGCTTGTGTAAGCGCGTTTATTTCAGCGTGATTCGTTCTTACACAGTGGTTATCAACAACTAGACAGCCAACGTCTTCA
>DAIERC010000127.1 GCA_027347125.1 Ignavibacteriales bacterium | reverse complement strand
ATTGGAAAAAGAAATGGAAACCTAAAATTTATAAGAAGCTTTAGTTGCTCATCAGATTTGATATAAACCGCATGTTTTTAGAGCTTGAGTTGGAAATAATAATCTTAATTACCGCCGTTAGAGGCACAGATAGAAACATGCCTATAATTCCCCAGAGATAACCCCAGAGCAATAACGAAAGAAGTATAACAAGAGGATTTATGCCGAGCCGATCGCCGAAAATTTTCGGTTCGATAATATTACCGACAATGTTTTGCAATATTATCAGCACAAGGGCAAGTATCATTGCATAACCGAACGATTCGTATTGAATTAAAGCCATAAGAGTTGGGAACAGCACCGCTATTATTGAGCCGATGTTGGGAATAAAATTAAGAAGCATTGCCAATATTGCCCAGATTATAAAAAATTCTATTCCGAACAGCCATAATATAAAACCAAAGAATAACCCCACTGTTAAGCTGATGAAGAACTTAGTTACGATATATCTTTGAATCTGAATCGTGATATCTTTAAAAGTCTTGCGGAGTTTTATTTCCCTTTGAACAGTAAGCGTTTCCATCGCTTCGTCGCGTGTCTTTTTAACATCTTCTTCTGCTTCTGTGCCTGTCTTAAAATCTTTTTTCATTTTTTTTAGGGATGACCGAACGCCTTTTTCAACGTAGCGCATCCTAATAGCTTCGAAAACTTTATGATGACCGCTGCTTATAAAAATGAAAAAGAATAATACAAGCAATACGCTCGCAATAATTGAAAATGTCGATGTGAAAAATCCGCTTGCTATTACGCTGTAATCTGCAGATTTAAGCAGCTTGGCAATATTAAAATGCGTAAGCACCCTTTCTTTTATACCAAGCGAAACGGCTGTGGAACTGACTATATGATTTAATTTATTCTCATAGATAGGCAGCCTGGCGCCGAACTGAACCATTGATTCGACTATGATTTTCGAAATGCCGTAAAGCAGCGAAACGGTTAAAAACAAATCGATAAAAATTATTACGACAAGCGGAAATTTCTTTCCTTCTAAAAAATTATTGAGCGGTTCAAAAAAGAAAAACAGTATGTAAGCTATTACAAGCGGAATGAATATATGCTGGAGCTCCTTTAATACGAAGCAGATAAAAAATAATCCGAGTACCGAAACAAAAAATCTTACTACCGGGTCGTTATAAACTTTTTTCATATTCAAGGATATTGAATTACCTATCCCAAAATACAAAAAATGAAATTATGTAATACCGGTTTTTTAGCCGGGTCGGTTATTAAATCATTAATTCTTAACTCGCTTCAGTAAAACGACGCCGGGCTATAGACGCTTCTTTAACAAATCCAAGAGCTTATAATGCCGCTGCCGTCAAAGGCGCTAACATTTACGTCGGCTCGAAAATCGCGAAACCATTGACAACGTGAGCAAAATGTCTTATAGTTGAGAAAGAGTGTCTATGGAATGAGCCATAAAAAGAAAATATCGGCGTCGAATAAGTCCGTATATGTATTAGTGCTTAGCACGGGCGTATTAATGGCGATTGCGGTTTTATACAGTCTATTCGTAGGAATCCGGATAAATTTTTTGTATTCAACCCTTCTTAACGCTTCCCTGGAAATAAAGATTAATGTAGCCCGCGCAAGGATTGATATACTTAAAAATATTACCACTCCTTCAAATAATTCCATCGACGAGGCATGGCAGTACCTATCGCTTGCGGAATTTAACACCAAAATTATATTAGAAGAAAAGGACCGCTCAAACATACTGCCCGTACCTTTTAACAATTTATCCCTTAACAGGGAAATTCAGAAACTCCAGGTTCAGCTGCTAGAGTTCCGCGCTTTATCCGGCCAACTTGCCGGTAACATTAATCCTCAAGACACTACTATGATAAAAGCGGCATGGGATGAGCAATTTAAAGCCATTGAAAAACAATCAGTAAAAATTGAAGACAGCATCTGGACCATTATTTCTTACCAAACAAAAATTTTCCGCATCACGCAATTCGGCTTTGTCGCATTTAGTCTTGCTCTTTCTTTTATAACAATCTGGATCTTTTACAATTACGAAAAGCAAAGAAATGCATACCTAAGGCAAATTGAAGAAACAAGTCTCAGCATCGAAAAAGGAAATTTAAAAAGAACGAGGGCAGAAGAAGCTTACCAGGAGACCCAGAGAAAATTAAATACGCTCGTTCAAAATTTGCCCGGAATGGTTTACAGATCCAGCGTTGACCAGGTATGGTCGTTTGATTATGTAAGCGACATGTGCATGCAGGTAACAGGATATAAAGCCGAAGACTTAATAAACGACGCTAAAGTTAATTACTACGATTTAATTCACATCGATGATCGAAAGAAAATTTTTGATCAGGTAAAGACGGCAATTGAGGAAAGAAAATCGTTTCAATTAATTTATAGAATTAATACCGCTGCCGGATATGAAAAGTGGGTTTGGGAACAAGGCGTTGGAATCTTTTCCGAGAAGGACGACGAGCTGCTGGCGCTGGAAGGATTTATAACAGACATAACGGAACAAAAGACAATTGAAGAGCAGGTAAATCTGCAGTCGCACGCGCTTGAAGCCGCTGCAAACGCCATTGTTATTACGGATACGGACGGAAATGTTGTGTGGGCAAATACTTCATTTTCAAATTTAACGGGCTATTCGTTAAAAGAAGCGCTCGGCAAAAAACTGAATTTCTTAAAATCCGGCAACCACGAGCCCGAATACTATTCCTACATGTGGAATAAGATTAAGTCCGGGCAAATTTGGCGCGGCGAAATAATCAACAAAAGAAAAGACGGAACCCTTTACAACGAAGAAATGACTATTACGCCGACAAAAAATCCAAGCGGTGAAATTATTTCTTTTGTTGCAGTTAAGCAGGACATAACAGAGCGGAAGCTTTCGGAACAGGCGTTGAGAGACAGCGAATTACGGTTTAGAGGTTTGTTCGAACATGCCACAATAGGTATTTACCAGTCCACGCCGGACGGTAAAGTTTTGATGGTGAACCCGACCTTACTGAAAATTACCGGATACAATTCCATCGACGAAATTGCAAGCATGGACGCTTCAAACTTTTACGCCGATCCATCCACCCGCGAAACGTTTATGCGGGAAATTGCAAAACGCGGTTCGATACTCGGTTTTGAATCTTTATGGAAAAAGAAAGACGGAACATTTATTTACATACGCGAAAGCGCACGCGCCGTTAAGGATGACGACGAACACATAATCGGCTACGAAGGAACGATTGAAGACATCAGCGAGAAAAAGAAAACCGAGCAGGATCTTATTGAAGCAAAAGAGCATGCCGAATTATCCGACAGATTAAAATCCG
>DAIERC010000104.1 GCA_027347125.1 Ignavibacteriales bacterium | reverse complement strand
TTAGAGGAAGTTTTTGATGAGAGGAATTAATTTATCGTTTATATTTAATAAAAATTAATCAAACTAGGAAGACAAAAATAGGTGGATACCTATTTATTATTCAGATGATTAAAATAACTCTCAAAAAAGGAGATGATCTTATGATGACAACTGATGAAGATGTTGTATGGGTTTGCCAATACTGCGGAGTTCAAAACTCCGTATGGGTTGACTTGACAATTGATGGTAAGCAGGATTTTGTGGAAGACTGCAGAATATGTTGCCGCCCAAACCATATTATAGTTACCACAGACAACGAGAGCCATCTTTATGTAGAATCAAGACCAAGCGACGAGTAAAAAATATCAATACTAATTTTGCTGCTCCTTAAGTTGATGCTCTGTTATAAACCAAAAAACTTCCAGAACATCGAACATCCAGACTGCAAAAATATGGATTAATTTTTTGTAAAAATTAATCCATAATCATTCTTAAGAAAGATGAACTGTCTTCGTCGTCGCTGTTTTCTTCCGCATTAACCTTTTCCGTAGCGTCCTTTGTCCATTTGTAGCGAGTTGTATCGAAATTGAAACCGCTTTTAGGGATATCTTTGTCTTCATCTTTATCTTTATCAAACAATGTAGACTTAGGACTTTTAACTCTCAAAATGGTTGGAACTTCAAGGTCGTCTGAATTGATCTCGGTATTTTCAAGAAAATTAAATCCGCCGCGAAATGTATCGGTCGATTTTGTTTCCTGTTTTTGTTTACTCTTTGCGCTAAAGCCGTTAGCAGAACTTTCAAAGCCGGTAGCTATTACGGTATAAGAAACGTAATCGTTCATCTCTTCTTTTCGTACGCAGCCGAAAATAACATTTGCTTCTTCACCCGCAGCTTCAAAAATAACATTGTTGCCTTCGTTTATTTCCTGCATTGTAAGGTTGCTTGAACCGGTTACATTGAGAAGTACACTTTTGGCGCCCTTAATGTTTATGCCTTCAAGCAAAGGACTTGAGATGGCTTTTTGTGCCGCTTCTATTGCCCTGTTTTCGCCGCTTGCAATGCCGCATCCCATTAAAGCTTCGCCGCTCTGATTCATTACCGCACGTACATCGGCAAAGTCTACGTTTATTAAACCTTCGATCGTAATAATATCGGCAATGCCACGTGTAGCTTCATAAAGAACTTCGTTCGGTTTATCAAACGCGGCAAAAGCGTTGATGCTTTTATCTAGAATACTGAGGAGTCTTTCATTCGGAATTACGATTAAGCTGTCTACGTGCTGCTTTAATTCTTGAATACCTTGCTCGGCATTAAGCATTCTTTTCTTACCTTCCCAGCGGAAAGGTTTTGTAACTATTCCCACAACCAGTGAGCCGATGCTTTTAGCAATAGATGCAATAACAGGCGCACCCCCGGTTCCCGTTCCTCCGCCCATACCGGCGGTAACAAATACCATGTCGCTTCCGGACAATACTTCAGCAATTTTTTCTCTATCTTCCTCAAGCGATTTTTTACCAACGTTAGGATCGGCGCCGGCGCCTAAACCGCGGGTAATGCTTGTGCCTACCTGAATTTTATAAGTGGCGCTGCTGCTGTTAAGGACTTGCGCATCTGTATTGATAGCAACATATTCAACTCCAATCAACCCACGTTTTATCATACTTTCTATAGCATTACAACCGCCTCCGCCAATGCCTACTACTTTAAGAACAGCAGCCATAGGCCTTTCCTTATCTATTGTTGCAAATCGCGACGTCATGATGTTTCCTCCTTAGTTTTGAATAATTATAATTCATCAAAAAATTGCTGAACTCGTTTTACAAACGAGGATAATTTCTTTTTACCTTTTACCTTTTGAGTTTTTATAAGAACCTGGTACTCGCTAGACTTACCGCCGGGAATACCTCTTATCAACCCGGCAACCGTTGCAAACTCCGGGCTTTCAATTTCATTTGATAAACCGGTACCAAGTTCCTGCGGAACGCCTATTCTTGCAGGAAGACCGAAAACTTCTTCCGCCAATTCGGTGCATCCTTTTAGCAGCGAGCCACCACCGGTTAAAACAATACCGGCTTTAATTTTATTTTTAAATCCCGCGCTTCTTATTTCATTATCTATAAGACTGAATAATTCTCTCATTCTCAAACTTATAATTTGGGTAAGCAAACTTATTGGTATTTTTGCGTTACCTCTTGCACCAACACCTCTAATTAAAATATCTTCATCTTTTATAATTGCCGTTTCCGTAGCGTAACCAAATTCCTTTTTTAATTTTTCGGCTTCCTCGGTTATTACCCCAAGTGACTCACGTATATCGTTTGTTACTTGGTTGCCCGCTACGCCAATTACTTTTGTGTGTTTGATCGCCTTCTTGTGAAAGATTGCAATGTCGGTTGTTCCACCGCCGATATCTATTAGAGCTACACCTAAGTCTTTCTCGCTTTCTTCCAGAACCGAAGAACTTGATGCTATCGGTTGCAAAATATAATCCTGCACCTGAAACCCTGCTCTCTCAACCGACTTGCGTATGTTTTGTATTGCAGGTATTGATGCCAATACTATATGGTTTGTAGCTTCTAATCTAGAACCAGACATCCCGATCGGGTTTTCTATTCCACCTTGATGATCTATTGAGAATTCTTCAGGGATAATATGAAGAATTTGTCTGTCGGACGGAATCCTTATCGTTCTTACATCGGCTTCCAGGCGATCAAGATCGGCTCTTGTTATTTCACCTTCTTCGCCGTTTATAGTAACATAGTTGCGATGACGTATGCTGGTTATATGTTCACCGGCAACACCAACATTTAATAATGTAACCGGAATTCCAGCTCTGTTAGCGGCAATTGAAACAGCTTCTTTTATTGCTTCGGCGGTTTTGCCTATGTTGGCAACTAAGCCTTTATGCAGGCCTTCGGAAGGAGCTACGCCGAAACCAAGTATATTAATGCGGTTGGTTTCTTCCAACCTCTCTGCAATAACAGCACAAACTTTTGTTGTTCCTAAATCTAAACCTGCTATAATATTTTTTTTCATTCACTTAAACCTGTTTTTTCAGCCGCGCCAATATATATTTCGTTTGCAAATCTCAGATCGATATAATCGCTGTTTTCTACCAAGCTGTTTCCTTCAACAATACCGTTCCACATAATATCAAGATAAACCATTTTTTTTGCCGCCTCACTTCTGCCGAATAACACCGGCGGTTTTACTCCGGAAAAGCTGAGTATTATCTCGCCACCGTTTCTAAGATTTATCTCTGAAAGTTTTTTAGCTATACTTTCATTTGTTAATTTTGCCGCTTCTATTATTTCAAATGCCTGTACTATATCATCATCTTTGTATATTGAAAAAGGCTTAATTTTATTTGTTATTTTCGGATTGCTGATAACCGGCAGATCCATGAATTTTGTATTTGCCAAAACAGGTAATATCTCAAAATTTTCGGTAATAAAATCCGGTTCGCCGTTAAACAGTATAACTGCTTCAATCTTCTTCTCCGTTAAAACAACTTTTGCTATATTTCCGCTTAAGTATTCAACATCCGCTTTTTCAACATAAGGATGTTTTTCGAAACGCGATTTAATAACAGGGAGAGTTATTTCGTTGTAATGAGTTTGATCATTCAACTTAGTAAAGTTCAGATAATCCCCTTCAGACAACAAGCTGTTCCCTGTTACTTGGATCATTCTTATCTCTCCTTTATTTGTTTTTCTTGTCGAGAAAAAAATCAAATAAATTAATCCTGAAATTAATACAAGAAAAAGAAATGTTCCTAATATTTTAGATCTTTTTTCCTGCATTTTTTTATTTTTTTATTAATTCAATAAACTTTTCGCCGTACTTCCATATATCACCGGCGCCCATTGTTATAATTATATCGCCTTCCTGTTTTATCTCCAAAAGTTTTTGGGGAATTTCATTTTTATCTTTTATGTATATAACATTTTTATGCCCGAATTTTTTTGCTGTCTCCGCAATCAGTTCTCCTGTTATACCGTCAATCGGTAGTTCCCTGGCGGGATAAACATCCGTGCAAATAAAAACATCGGTATTTAAAAACGAGCGCCCGAACTCCTGATAAAAATCTCTGGTTCTTGTGTAAAGATGAGGTTGAAATACCGCTATCAACCTTCTGTGCCAGCCGCTTCTAATACCTGCCAATGATGCGCTTGTTTCAGTAGGATGATGCGCGTAATCATCAATTACAAGAACTTCCTTGTTGTACTTTACTTCGAATCTTCTATAAACACCGCTAAACGATTCTAACGCATTTTTAATTACTTCAAACTTAATTCCGAGTTCTTTGGCTATGCATACTGCCACTAAAGAATTTTTTACGTTATGAACACCTGGGATTTTTAAAGTGATTCTTCCAAGTTCTTCGTTTTTATATTTAACGTTAAAAGTGCTGGAGAATTCATTATGCACAATGTCCGTGGCTCTTATATCTGCCTGAGCAGTTAATCCATATGTAAAAATTTTTTTGTTTATATAAGGGATAATATCCTGCAGTGCGGGTTCATCCATGCATATAACAATAAAACCGTAAAAAGGAACTTTGTTTGCGAACTCGATGAATGCGGATTTAATATCATCCAGATCTTTATAAGTATCCAGATGCTCGCTCTCCAACGTAGTTATGGCCGCAATTGTTGGCGTAAGTTTTAAAAACGTTCTGTCAAATTCATCGGCTTCTACAACAATAAATTCGCCTCCGCCAAGCCTTGCATTAGTTCCGCCCAAACCGCTGAGTTTTCCGCCCACAATAATTGTAGGATCTATTCCGCCTTCGGTAAGCGTTAAGCCAACCATTGAAGTTGTTGTGGTTTTACCGTGTGTGCCGGCTATACCTATTCCATACTGCATTCGCATACATTCAGCCAGCATTTCAGATCGTTTTATTATCGGGATCTTCCTTTCAACGGCTGCTTTTACTTCAGGATTGTCTAGCGTTACGGCAGATGAATATACAAGAACATCAACATCTTTTAAATTTTCAGCTGAATGTCCTTCGTATACCTGCATACCAAGGCTGGCCAGGTGAGCGGTTATATCTGTTAATGCTTTGTCGGAACCGGATATTTCAAACCCCTGACTTAATAATATTTCGGCTATGCCGCTCATACCTATTCCGCCGATACCAACAAAATG
>DAIERC010000080.1 GCA_027347125.1 Ignavibacteriales bacterium | reverse complement strand
TGTACCGTTTGTGTTTACAAATACCGAAACAGGTTTTGCAACACCGATTGCATAAGCAACTTGTACAAGGCATTCTTTTGCCAATTTCGCTGCTACTATATTTTTTGCGATATGTCTTGCTGCGTATGTAGCGCTTCTATCAACTTTAGAAGGATCTTTTCCAGAAAAAGCACCGCCCCCGTGAGGCGCCCATCCGCCGTAAGTATCAACAATTATTTTTCTGCCGGTTAAACCGCTATCGCCGTGTGGGCCGCCGATTTCAAATCGCCCGGTTGGATTAACAAAATATTTTGTTTTTTTATCCAGATATTTTTCGGGGATAACTGATTTAATAATATTTTCAATTACATCTTCTTTTATTTTTTTCTGTTTTGCATCGGCATCATGCTGTGTTGATATAACAACGGTATCTACACGAACCGGATTATTTTTATCATCATATTCAATTGTAACCTGCGATTTTGAATCCGGCCTTAAATAAGGCATCATCTTATTATTTTTTTTCCTGACATCAGCCAATTTCTTAACCAGTTTATGCGCATACATAATAGGCATTGGCATTAATTCGGGTGTCTGGTTGCATGCGTAACCGAACATAATTCCCTGATCTCCGGCTCCGCCTTTATCTACGCCCATAGCAATATCAGGTGATTGAGAATGAATTGCATTTAGTACAGAACATGATTCAGAATCAAATTTGTAATCGGCGCTTGTATACCCTATTTGCTTTACTGTTTCTCTCACAACGTCAGGAACTTCTATATAAGCGTCTGTAGTAATTTCGCCGCCTACAAGAACAAGTCCCGTAGTTACAAAAGTTTCACAAGCTACTCTTGCATTAGGATCTTGTTTATAAATCGCATCAAGAATTCCATCGGAGATAGCATCACAAACTTTATCCGGATGCCCTTCGGATACCGATTCAGAGGTAAAGAGATATGACATGTTTTATATTCCTATTGATTTTACAAATTATAATTAATAAAAATCTATTTCAGATGAATCACCTGAGTTTAAGCGCTTAAAGGACCCTCGAATTACCGAGTTATTTCCTATTATAGAATTTTCAAGCAAAGTTTTTGATACAAAAGCATTTGCTCCCACAATGGAGTTTTTAATAATGCAGTCTTCTATTTTGCATCCCGCATCTATTGTTGCATAAGGACCTATAACCGAGTTTTTTATTTCTGCATCATCGGCAATAAATACAGGCCTATTTATAACCACATCGTCAAACTTTTTACTTACGCTTTTTAGATCTAGCAGATACTGATTCGTGGAAAGCAAAGTTTCTGGCTTACCACAATCATACCAGCCGTCAACCGGGAAGGTTGAAATTTTTTCTCCGGAATCAATCATAATCTGGAGAGCATCCGTAAGCTGCAATTCTCCTTTAGTTCTAACATCTTTTTCAACTAATAGGTTTAAACTATTTATTAATGATTCGGAATTTGAGATGTAATAAAGACCAACCAACGCAAGATTTGAAACCAGGGTTTGCGGTTTTTCCACGAGCTTTTTAATATAACCGTTATCTACAATAGCTACACCAAACCTCCTCGGGTCGTCAACTTTTCTTACACCAAGAGCGCTTTGCTTATTCTTAAACACTTCTTTTAAATTCACATCGAAAATTGTATCGCCTAGAATTATAAATATTTCTTTGTCCTTAAAAGTGGGAATGGCGGTATAAATTGCGTGGCCCAATCCTTCCATCGATTCCTGTTCAATAAATTCAGCATCTATTAAAGAGTACCGGTTTATTACATAATCTTTTATCATATCGCCGAGATGACCGATGACAAAAGTAGCTTTGTAAATATGTTCCTCTATAAGTTTATCAAGTATGTGCCCAAGTATTGGTTTTCCGCCAACGTTTAACAACACTTTGGGGGTTGAATATGTATGAGGTTTTAATCTGCTGCCTAAGCCGGCTACCGGTATAATAGCTTGCATTATATTTTTTTATTTCTTTTATAATTTTAGTTTATAAAATTACCTAATCTCTAAAAGAATAACAACTAATTTAACGTTCCGCAGACTCAATATTTATTCCACATTACTCAGGTTTTATTACTAGAAACATTGCACTTAGACCCTACATCAGGAAATAAAATAAAAAATATTTTATAACTTTTATAGGCGGTTAGAGATATTTTTTTTAGTTTTATGCATTGTAAAATTAGGAGATAATAATGTTGAGAAACCGGTTAGTGAAAGTTTTATTTTTATTGATACTGCTCTTAGGAGTACCGGCTGTTTACGCCCAGGAAACTGTTGTTTATAGAAATGCTGTAAACTTAACCGATCCCGCTGAAAAGATTGAAGCTCTTCACAAATTTATAAAAAATTATCCGGAGAGCAATTATGTGGTAGGCGCTAAATACTATTTATTTTATTCTTACATGGAATTGGGAAAAGTTGATTCGGCATTAATCTATGCCGGCGAATATACAAACGCATACCCGGAAGATTCCAGGATAGAACCTTACAATGATATTGCCAGCGTGCTCGCAGAAAAGAAAGCAGGTTTAGATACCGCAAATATTTATTCGGCAAAAGCCGTTGAAATGGCTAGAAGCAGAAAAATACGCGGGCTGTCTGAAGTGCTGGATACAAGGGCAAGTATTTTAAATCTTCTTGGAAACCCCGATTCAGCTCTTGCTCTCGAAAATGAAGCAATAACAGGAAACGAAACTAATCCTGATTTTTTAAGTCATCTTGCCATCTTCCAATTTGGTTCAGGTAAAAAAATAGATGCAATAAAAACCGCGGCAAGAGCAATCTTAATGGGAAATACCGACGACGCTTTATCCAATTTCAATAATTGGATTACCGAGGTAAAGCCTGAGAAAAGAGAAAGTAATACCCTAAGAGAAAGCATAGTTAAAAATGTTTTAAATGATTATTTAAAAACTACTTCAAATGAAAATACAAACGCCGTAAAATCTACCGCGGCAGTGTTTTTAGCCAATACGCTTGTTAATCTTGATGTAGCAGGTAAATATGCAAAAGAGGCTCTAAATTCTTTAAACAACAACTCGCTACTTGATGATAAAATTTTGTTTACAAAAAATTATTCTATTGTACTATCCGCAGAGAATAAAGAAAAAGAGGCCATTAAAGAACTGACTTCCATAGAGATGTTGGTTGATCCCTGGGATACTGATTTTTGGTACACGCTTGGAAAAGCTTATGAAAAAACAGGAAACAAGAAAAAAGCAGAAGACGCTTTTTTCGCAGGAGTTATTGCATACCCGGCCCCCAAATTAATGAACGCTTTGAAAAGTTTATCAAAAGGGAAAACCTTAGATAATAGAGCCATTCAAAAAAGAGTAGAATCCGAGAAAGAGAAATTAGCAGATTTTGAACCGGGACACTACAAGGTGCCTTCATCATTTAAAGGCAAGATAGTTCTTGCGGAACTATTCACCGGGGCAGAATGCCCGCCTTGCGCCGGCGCTGATTACGCTTACGACGCTCTCTCGAAATATTACCCTAGAAATATTTTGGCAATTCTTGAATATCATGTGCATATTCCTTCTCCGGACCCAATGACAAATCCGCAAACATTTCAGCGTTATATGTATTACGGCGGTAACTTCGGAACTCCTACCGCTTTTATAGAAGGAACCGAAAAGATTGTCGGAGGCGGACCGAAGTTTTTAATGCCAAATAGGTTCCACGTATATCAATATGCAGTAAATAAATTTCTTAACCAGAAGCCCCTCGCAGAACTTACCGGGGCAGCCAGGTTAATTAATGACGAAGTAAAAATTAAAGTGCAGGTAAATGCAGTCAGCAGCCTTGATAAAAATGTAACTCTACACATAGCGCTTGCTGAAAAATCAATTAATTATCCCGGCGGAAACGGCGTTAACAAACATATTTTTGTTGTTAGAGCCTTAGCAGGCGGCGCTGATGGGTTGCCGTTAAATTTTATCAACAATACTGAAAAAACAGAGCAGGCAATTAACGTTAACGAAGTTGAAAAAGGATTAACCGAGTATTTAAATGATCCAACAAAAGATCCATCATGGAGAAAGAAC
>DAIERC010000066.1 GCA_027347125.1 Ignavibacteriales bacterium | reverse complement strand
CTTGCAGCACTACAGAATATGCTTAGGGAAGCAATTGATGCCGAAGAATATGAAAGAGCAGCAAAATTAAGGGATGATATTCAAAGGCTTACTAATAATAACTAAGCCCCTTACAAATGATTAAACATAGCTTCTTATACTTGAACTTGAACATATACTTGTCCCCTATTCTTTAGGTGAGAAAGATGTGTTCAAGTTCGGGCGTTAAACTAAGTTTAAGTTCATAAAGCGAATTATATTATTTCAGTTATTAAAAACTTAGCCATATTATTCGATAGTAAACCGTATTTTTCTCTTTGAAAATCTATATATTTATATTTGTTTTTAATATAATATTTCAACTATTTGAAACATAGTTTATAAGTAATGTTGGGTAAATAATGCAAAGTTCAAAAACAGATTTTTTTGTAAAATATGACGGCCTTGTTACAAAAGCTTTAACGGCTTCACAACTATTGCCCGAAGAATTATGTGAATTTTTCATAAATGAGTTTGAACTTAATGCAGTGGTATTATTCAAAGTTGAAAAAGGTAATAACCTTGTTACACTGGGAAAATCGGGAGAAACAAAAAAGATTTATGTACAAAATTCTAATTTTAATTGTTCTGTTTGCAAGACTCTAAACACACAAAATCCTTCTTCGGTTTTTAATACACAAAATGATTGCGAGATACAGGCTTCCGAATATATGATGTACGAGGGATGCTTGTTTATTAAAATAAACAGCGGACCAAGTTTTCTGTTCAAGATTGCTAAAAAGTCACCCTTTTCTAATACCGATAAAGACAGCCTTCAAAAAATTGGCCAGGCTTTTGGCAATTTATTGCAAATTTGGATTGGCGATAAGGACAATGTATCAATATCCATAAGCGAAATCATATCGGAAATAGCCCATGAACTTCGCACACCGACTAACAGCATAATGGGTTTCGCCTCACTTTTAAATGAAGACAATTTAACATCATCACAGGCAGAATACGTCTCTACTCTAAAAGATAATGCTTTTAACCTGCTTGCCTTAATAAATGATTTAATTGACCTGGCTAAAATAGATTCGGGCTCAGCCAAACTTAATTTAGCAAATGTAAATATAAAAGCTTTTTTAGAAGATATAATAAAGCTCTTTTCAGACAAGGTAAACCGGAACAATATAGAATTTGTAACAAACATAGATAAAGAACTTCCGGCAAGTTTAAAATTTGATTCACAGAAATTAAGGTACATCTTAGTAAATATATTAACTTATTCACTAAGGCTTACGGAAAAAGGTAAGATAACTATTTCCGTCACAACTACTGCCGCTAATAAATTAAATTTTAAAATTTCCGATTCAAGCAACGGAATTTCCACAGTCAGGTTAAAAGAAGTTTTTAAGCCTTTTTCTTTAACCGAATTGGGCAACAACAAAATAGGTAATTCTACTGGAATAGGCTTAATTCTTGCAAAAAAATATATTGAACTGTTAAATGGCGACTTCGATATAACCAGTTCGGTAGGCAAAGGTACAGTTTATAATTTTTCTGTCGGTGTCGACTCTCTTTCAGTAATTGAAACCCAAATTAGTGCTTTACCTAAACCGGGCAAAAAAAATAAAGTGCTAGTAGTTGAAGATGATTATGCCACCTCAAAATTATTAAGCAACTATTTGAATAAGTGGGGATATGAACCAACAATCGTTAACTCCGCAGAACAGGCTCTAAAGGCTGTGGAGAAAGAAATATTCCTGGCGGTTCTAATGGATATAATTCTTCCCGACGCCAACGGCTTTGAGTTACTAAAAAGGATACGCGAACATAAAAATGCTAAGAACACCCCTGTTATTGTCTGCTCGGTTGAAGCCGAACAGCAGAAAGCATTTTTAATGGGAGCCGTTGAATACTTTGTTAAACCTATTAAATATAAATTTCTGGTAGAAGTATTAACAAGTTACAGGCTTAAGAAAGATTCAAACATTCTAATTGTAGACGACGATGTTCCTACATTGAATTTGATAAAAAGCGCGGTAGAACAGGCCGGATTTAACGCCATTGCCGAATCCCACTCGTCAAAGGTGATGGGAATGATCGAATCAATGAGTTTGGATTTGGCAATAATAGACCTGGATATGCCCGAGATAAACGGGTTTGAATTAATCAAGCAAATAAAATCTAAGAAAAACTTTGCCAAGCTGCCTATTATAATTTACACCGGTAAGGAAAATTACCAGGAAGAATTAAAAAAGATAGACGGCATGTTTGCGGATCTTTTACAGAAAAGCAGCACAAACATTGAAGAGCTTTCTGAAACGATCAATCAAATGATTAACCGGTATGACGAGCCGCCTTCGCCGGAAGAAGTAGCAAAGCAAAGCGACGTTATAAAAATATTGCTTGTTGAGGATTACAAACATTCGCAAATAATTGTAACCAGGTTGCTGAAAAAAAACAATTTCGAGTCCATTGTTGTGGTTGAAAACGGCGCCGAAGCATATGATGCGGTTAAGAAACAAAAATTCGATCTTATATTAATGGATATGCAAATGCCCGTTATGAACGGCTTTGAAGCCACCGAAAAGATAAGACAATTATCGGAATATAAAGACACTCCAATTATTGCGTTAACCGCTTTCGCCATGAAAGGCGATAGAGAAAAATGTCTTGAGGCCGGAGCAACTGATTATATCCCCAAACCGATTGACAGCCAGGAATTTATAGAAAAGGTAAAATATTATACTGACAGCAAGGTAAAAGCATCTTAAATTTTTGCTTTAATTTTCTGAGGATGTTTAACGCTACAATTTTGCACGCCTTTTTATTCCCAGAAATAACATCATCTGCAATCCTTGCGTCTTCATTAAAAAAATATTGAAATATGACAAGTAAAAATATTAGAGTAAGATTTGCGCCAAGCCCCACCGGATATTTACACGTAGGCGGCTTGCGCACCGCGCTATATAATTATCTTTTTGCAAAAAAGAATAATGGAAAATTTATTCTTAGAGTTGAAGATACCGACAGAAACCGTTACGTTGAAGGAGCTGTTGATAATTTAATTCAAGCGCTTAAATGGTGCGGACTGGATTATGATGAAGGCCCGGATAAAGGCGGTTCCGCCGCACCTTACATGCAATCTCAGCGGCTGGAATTATATCAGAAATACGCCGATGAACTTGTGCATCAAGGAAAAGCATATTATTGTTTTTGTACACCGGAAAGACTGACCGAACTTCGAGAAGAACAACAAAGACAAAAATTACCGCAGGCAAAATACGACAAGCACTGCCTTCATTTAACTAAAGAAGAAATTGGCGATAAACTTTCAAGCGGTACAGCGAAAGTAATAAGATTAAATGTTGAGGCCGGGCAGAAAATAGTTTTTAACGATATTGTCAGAGGCCGGGTTGAATTCGACAGTAACAATATTGATGACCAGGTTTTAATAAAAAGCGACGGATATCCGACTTACCATTTGGCCAATGTTGTTGATGATCATTTGATGGAGATAAGCCATGTAATTCGAGGTGAGGAATGGCTTTACTCTACCCCGAAACATGTGGTGTTGTATAATTTCTTTGGATGGGAACAGCCGTCATTTGCACATTTGCCGCTTTTGTTAAACCCCGAT
>DAIERC010000054.1 GCA_027347125.1 Ignavibacteriales bacterium | reverse complement strand
AGCCTATCGTCGCCGAAAATAAATTTCTTCGCGGTGCAAACTTTGTCGTCGCACAAACCTATGAAAACCAATCCAACGGGTTTATCCGTACCGCCTCCTGTAGGCCCCATTATACCGGTTACCGCCAGCCCGATATCGGTGCCGCTTATCGATTTTATTCCTTCAGCCATCTGCCTTGCTACTTCAAGGCTAACCGCGCCGAATTCCGTTATCGTGTCTTCGTTTACTTTTAATATTTCAACCTTTGAAGCGTTGCTGTAAGAGATAACTCCTCTTTCAAAATATTTGCTGCTGCCGCTGATATTTGTAAGCATGTTTGATATAAGCCCGCCCGTGCAAGATTCGGCTACGGAAATTGTAAGGCCTCTTTCTTCGAGCAGCCTGGCTACAACTTGTTCCAAAGGAATTTCCGTCCGCGAAAAAATATACCTGCCTACCTTGCTTCTTATACGCTGTTCAATTTCAATAAGCTTGTTATTGGCATCCTCTTCATTAGTGCCCGTGGTTGTAATTCTTAACTTAACTCCAAACTGGCTGGGAAGAAAAGCCAGTTTGGCTCCTTCAAGAATTTCATCAAGATTACCGAGTTTTTCAAAAAGAGAAGACTCAGGTATGCCGGTTGTTAATAAATTAGAATGCTTCTGTATTTGCTCAGGCTCTCCTAACCGCTCAACCAGATTAGGAATAACATAAGACTCCATCATTGCTTTCATCTCATACGGAACACCAGGCATTACAATAAATATTTTTTGATCTTTTTCAATCCACATACCGGGAGCTGTTCCAAGCGAGTTACGAATTACCTTTGCCACTTTGGGAACCAGGGCCTGGTCTTCGTTTATCTTGGTTACTTCCCTTTTACGTTTATTAAATAAACTGTGAATGTCTTCAAGTACCTCGTTATTTTTTATAAGCTCCGTATGAAAAAATTTTACTACGCAAGTTCTGGTAACATCATCATGCGTAGGGCCCAAACCGCCGGTAACTACAACTACATCGTTGTTATCTAGGCAGGTTTTAAATTCTTTTAGAATTACGTCTTCCTCGTCCGCCACAACTGAAGTTTTGCGAACAAAGATTTGGTTGTTCACCAGCTGTTCCCCGATATAAGCCGCGTTGGTGTTTATTGTTTGACCGATTAAAATTTCATCCCCAATAGTAATTATATGAGCATTCATTCTTCTCTCAATAAGTGAATAATAAACTACGGCTTAAAAATAACTAAAATCAGGTGAACTGCTAACAGAGCATAAATACCCGCGGCAACATCATCCATCATTATGCCCAATCCGCCGTGTAGTTTTTCCAGCTGCCGGGCAGGCGGTGGTTTTATAATGTCTAAAGCCCGCCATATAAAAAACGAAACAACGGCGTAAAGTAGTAACTTCGGAATAAACAAAAGCGAGATCCACATGCCTACAACTTCATCTATTGTGCATTCGGCCGGATCCTTGCCGTATACTTTTTCGAACTTACTTCCCACATAAATACCATAGAAAGTAAAAATAATTATAGCGGGAATCAATATTACCGGTTTTTCAAAACCGGGAATAATCAAATAGATAAGCAGCGCGGCAAGGCTTCCGAATGTTCCGGAAGCAAAAGGTATATAACCAGTATAAAAACCGGACCCTAAAAATTTTTCTACAAAATTAAGCTTCATGATTAAATAGGTTAATTATCAGGTACCTGTTCTTATATAAATATGTTACGCCCGAATGAAAAGTAATAGCCGTAATAAAAAGCATTGTGAAATAAATAAAATTCCGGTTCATGAGAACTTCGAATATTTTTTCGTTACCCGAATAAATTTGCGTTGTATTTATTCCGACGTAAACTAGCATCAAGTAATAAAGGAATGCCATCTGAACAAAAGTTTTCCATTTTGCGTAAAAGCTTGTGTGAAATGAGTGCCCTTTATAATCGGCGTAAGCGCGTAACCCGGTAATAATGAAATCCCTAAAGACAATAATAATAACCATCCACAGCGGAACAATTTTAAGGATAACAAACCCGATGAATGCGCCGCTGGTAAGAATTTTATCCGCCAGCGGATCCCAGAACTTGCCCCAGTTGGTAATATAATTAAATTTCCTGGCAAGCCAGCCGTCGTACCAATCGGTTAACGCAGCAACAACATATACCCCCAATGAAATTTGTTTTAACAGCGGGTCTGCCGAAAGAAACAGGAACAGGAAGACCGGGGTCAAAATTATTCGTAAAACGGTTAGTTGATTTGGAAGTACCATAATTATACGGGAAAAATTTATTTACTTGCCAGAGTTTTTAAATAAGGAAATTCATAAATACCGGTGCTATGGCCGTCTTTCCAGAAAACCGATATAGCATAATTACCGACTTCCGTTAGTTTAACAATACTTAATTGGTCTTTAAAGTACAACGGTATAAAACTTTTACTTTGTTCTTCCCTGGTAGAGGAACAAGTGGCGCAGGGGCAGTATCTCCTAAGCTTTTGCAGGTCGATAGAAGATTCTGCCCCGTCATTCCACTTTATATAAAGATACTTTTTTTCAATAACTTTTATAAGGTCAGGTTTCATTTAAGCTATTTTTTCCCCGGTTAATTTATAAAGCACTTCGAGGTATTTTTCGCTGGTTTTGGTTATTATATCTTCCGGCAGTTGCGGCGGAGGCGGCTGCTTGTTAAAGTTTATGGAAAGCAGATAATCCCTAACAAACTGCTTATCATAACTTTCCTGTGCCCTGCCCTTTTCGTATTTTCCCAGCGGCCAAAAGCGCGATGAATCCGGTGTAAGCACTTCATCTACAAGTATTACGCGCCCATTGTAAAATCCGAATTCCATTTTTGTATCCGCTATAATTATTCCTTTGCTTAAAGCAAAATCTGCGGCAGCTTTGTAAACATCCAGCGTGGCATTTTTAATTGTTTCAACGGTAGTTTTGTCAACAATTTTTTCGGCATCTTTTTCGGAAATATTCTCGTCATGAAGTCCTATTTCCGCTTTTGTTGATGGAGTAAATAGCGGCTCGGAAAATTTTTCAGATTCAACCAAACCGGCAGGTAAATTAATACCGGAAATTTTTCCTGTTTTCTTGTAATCATTCCAGCCGGAACCGGAAATGTATCCTCTTACAATGCATTCAATAGGTACAACTTCCGCTTTTTTTACAAGCATCGATCGCCCTTTAAGATCCTCAGCATATTCCGCGCATTCTTTTGGAAAATCTTTTACATCAATGCTTATAAGGTGGTTAGGAATTATATCTTTCGAAAAATCAAACCAAAATTTGGAAATCCTGGTTAATACTTCACCTTTAAACGGTATTCCCTGCGCCATTATTACATCAAAAGCCGACAGCCTGTCTGTAGATACAATTAAGTAAAATTCCCCTACATCATAAATATCCCTTACCTTGCCCTTTTTAACCAGCTTTAGGTTTGGAAAGTTTGTCTGAAGAATAATTTTTTTATTCATATTATTACTGAGGTTTTATTAATAAAAATGTGCTTATGTGTAGTTTTTTACTTTTAGAAGAAAAAGTAAAAATTTAGGGTTAAATATAATACAACCTAATATAGAATTAAAGAAAACAGTAAATTATTTGGCTATAGAAGAAATAACGTCACAATTAAAATTATTGAAAAAGTAAGATAAGCACGCTTTAGTAAGGGAATGAATAGCCTGAGGAAGGCATGTGGCCGAAAGTAACAAATTCCTCCGGAGGGGCAACAAATACTTTATTAAAACTATTTAACGCGTCTTTTTTGGTATCGTAAATATTAAATATCCTTAAGGAATGAAGAAGATTTAGGTTTGTTTCCGAAAGGGATGGCTTTACCAGTTTAATATCCCCGTCTAACGCTACCAATTTTCTTAACGATACTATGATAGCTCCTAGGAACACAGAATCAATATAAGAGCAGGCACCAAGGTCAACTACAAATTTTTTGTATCCGCCGGCTAATTCCTCATCCAGCATTTCCTGGAAATCGGCAGCTTCCAAAAACGAAGGGCGCTCCAGGTTAACTGTTATAATTCTTATACTGTCTATATTTTCTTTGATATAATCCATTTTTACCTAATTACCGATTACAATGGATGTGAGATATAACAACAATCATACCATTGTATAAAATAATTTTTTGGGAATTATTAAATGATTCAATTTTGTAAAATGTAATTTTTTCTCATAATACTGGTAAAAATAACCTAACAGGTTATTTATCCAATAAATATCATCGAAAAGAATCTTAAAAAATTTAGACATTGTATCAGAATCATCCAGTAAAAATTTCTGTTTATGGCAATATTTACGTGGTAAAAATCAGCAGGGATATATTTGCAGTTAAAAGAAAGATTTGAACCCGGATGTTAACCTGTGGTTAAATTTCCTATTTTTCTTATAAGCTCAAATTCGTTGAATGGTTTTACAAGATACCCGTATGGTGAAACTTCATAAGCGCTTGTTACGGCGTGCTTATCGGAAAATGATGAGATAAAAATTACCGGAATATTTTGAACCTTTCTTATGGCGGCGGCAGCCTGAATTCCATTGATCCCTTTGCCAAGCATTACATCCATTAAAATGAGATCGGGTTTTAGTTCTTTTGCTTTTGTTATTGCGTCTGTTCCGGATCCTACAACCGCACTTACATTATAGCCTGATCTTTTTAAGATATCTTTTATGTCAAGCGCAATTATCGCCTCATCCTCTACAATCATCACATCCATCGTTTTCATAACCTGCTGATAAATTTAACGAACAAAAATAGTATTGTCCGGTTATAATAGGTGTGACAATATCCGCCAATACGGGCGTGCAAACAATGCCTATGCTGCAGAACAAATTGAATTTAAAGACAAAATTTACAATACTTTTCAAATTCTTTTTTACCAGAAATTATCTTTAACACCGCTTTTATTTTCATCCCCGGATTTTATTTTTCCGTATCTAG
>DAIERC010000035.1 GCA_027347125.1 Ignavibacteriales bacterium | reverse complement strand
ATTTCTCTAACAATATCTTTTGATACTCTTTCTTTAAGCTTTTTACGAAAAAGTAAAACAAAATTTGTTCCATATTTTTAAGAGGAGAGAATAATGAATATACCCGCAGGATATAAACAGGTAATGCCTTACTTAATTTTGGAAAACGCCTCGAAGTTTATTTTATTTACTCAAAATGTTTTCGGTGCCGAAGAAAAATTTAAGGAAATGCGCAGCGAAAATGTTATTATGCATGCAGAAATAAAGATAGGTGATTGTATAATAATGTTTGCTGACGCTACTGAAGAATATATGCCGCAGCCCGCAGGTTTTTTTATTTATATCGAAAATGCAGATGATACTTTTAAAAAAGCTGTTAATGCGGAGGAACGGTTGTGAATGAACTTGCGGATCAACCCTATGGAAGAAGCGGCGGAGTTAAAGATCCTTTTGGAAATACATGGTGGATTACTTCCGTTAAATGACGTACCTTAATTTATTTAAGATCAAATTGCGGATTTATTTCTTAAGTGAATTATAACACAAACCAGAATTAAGTAACAATAATTTTATATCTTCAAAAAAATATTTTTGATATAATTATACTGTTAGTAAAAAAATAAGAATACAAACCTCTAAACAACAGACAACGGATGTCTGATATTATTTAGATACAGCCAATTTAGAATAGAATTCTTTTTTCAATAAAAGTAATATTGAACTCATGGAAGCTGTAAAACCAAAAATGAAAATTACCTTTATAGAACCTTACGGCGTATTAAAGCCATACATCAAATCCATTTGGGTTTTTGAAAGCCGGTTTGGTATACCTCCGTTTGATTCCAATTTAGCCGCGCCAAACGGCTGCTGCAAGATTATAATTACGTGCGAGAATTCTATTGTTTCGGGGGTGAGTGGAAATATATGGCAGAGCGCAGAACATGGTGTTTATTTTATAGGAAACCGGGATATCCCTATACGGATAAGCACTCCAGCTAGGAAGACAGTGTTTATTGGAATTGAGTTTTATCCTCACGGCGCTTATCCCATATTCGGGATCCCGATGTTGGAAACCGCAAACATGTCTTTACACTTCAATGTTATCTTAGAAAAATGGGGAAAAAGAGTAAACGAAGAAATCTGCAATTTAACCGGTATAAAAGACAAGTTAGATTTTATACAGCGCATGCTGACAGAAGCTTTATTGAAAAAACGTTTCCCCTTGCATGCATTAGACCGAGGAAATACTTTGATTGATTACTGCGTCAAATCATTAAAATCAACCGATGGTTTATTAACAATTTCAGAATTGGAACAAAAAACCGGCTACTCGAGACGCTATCTTGAAATTCTTTTTAAAACTCACATAGGACTTTCTCCAAAGGTTATCTCGGGAATTTTCCGCTTTCAAAAATTCTATAAAAGCTGGGCGCGCGGGCGTACATTCGATGAATTGAAAAACGAGCTTTACGATTTTTATTACGATCAGTCTCATTACGTAAAGGAATTTAAAAGGATGACTGGTTTTTCTCCTAAGATTTTTTCTCAAAAAGTATCTAACGAATTCGGCAGGCGGCTTACACTTCATTAGCATTTCGCATTTTTACAATATACGACTAACTAAAAATAGTAGATTAAGCTTAAACAATTTTTAACAATTAATCTTTATACTCATCATGGCAAAGATAATTTTTGGAAATCCTTCGGCTGTTAGAGTCTCCCGGAGTGAAAGAAACAGAACTCGTAAATTCTATTGTGATGCTCTGGGCTGCAGAATTATGAGAGAGTTCGATAATAAGGACGACATCCGAATTGGAGATGATTTTTATTTATCGTTTCTCTACGGCGCGGGTGACGGGCTCGGAGCCGATAAGGGTGTGAACTATGCCGCAAAGGATGCATTGGGTGGTGACGATTTTTTGAAGGCGATCTTTCTGGAGCTGAAGACTGACAACGTCGAAGAAACGAGGCAGAAAATTGTCGCCTTCGGTGTAAGAGTGCTCGATGTACCGGATCCTCATCTCTATTTTCAGGCGCCGGGGGGACAAGTTTTCCAGCTTCTCCCGATCAAAGAAGACCAATCATATTATAAAGGAACCGGTTCCGGTACAAACATAACAAAAGAAAAAGAAGCCGAAGTTCTCAAGGAGAAGGCGCTTAGCGAGTTGGTATTAAGGCATCGAAAGAAGTAATAATATTAATCATAAAAAATGTAAAGGATAAAAATGAAAAAACATGATTATCAAAAAAGCTTTAATGCAGGAGTTACTGCCAAAGAGGCATTTGAAAATATTACAAATGTTGCCGGATGGTGGACGGCGAGTTTTAAAGGCAGCGCGAAAACTGTTAATGATGAATTCGAAGTTACTTTCGGCAAAACAAAAGTGAACTTTAAAGTAACCGAATCGGTTCCGTATAAAAAATTAGTTTGGCTCGTAACTGACTGCTATTTAGATTGGCTAAACGACAAAACCGAATGGAAAGACACAAAAATTGTATGGAATATTTCGAAGGAAAATAAATCTACAAAAATTGAAATGACACACGTAGGATTAGTGCCGGGAATCGAATGTTATAATGATTGCGAAGCAGGATGGAATCAATACGTTGGTGAAAGCCTTCCAAAATTAATTTCAGCCGCGAAAGGAATTCTTTTTGAAGGTTCAAGAGGATAACGGGAAAAATTTTTCTAGTATCACTCTCACTATAATCGCTAATAAAATTTTTGAGAAAATTTTAATCACATTGGAATGAATAATACAGACTGACTCAGCTATAATTGTTTTCTAAT
Organism: Ignavibacteriales bacterium; assembly: GCA_027347125.1. Taxonomy (GTDB): domain Bacteria; phylum Bacteroidota; class Ignavibacteria; order Ignavibacteriales; family Ignavibacteriaceae; genus FEN-1297. The sequence continues at coordinate 506 of DAIERC010000035.1, read as the reverse complement.
CACACGGATGTAATTTCATCAGACAATGGGTTGATTGAGATAAATTCTTTATATAATTTCTGTTTAAATTTTATTCAATCCAAAAATTAAAATATCAGTGAAACATATATCAATATTGGTTTTGAAACAGGCAAAGTTAAACAGCATAGAAGAACCGAATCAGGCATTTGCAGAGGTAAATAATATTTTAGCTGTTCAGGGAAAGCCCGAGATGTTTAATGTTCAGCTTGTTGGGTTAACTAAAGAAGTCCAATTAAATAACGGGTTGTATACAGTCAATATCCATCATGTAATTGATGAAATAGATACGACGGATCTTATAATTATACCGGCAGTTCAGGGTAATCTAAAAAAAGCACTGGCATTAAATAAAGAATTTATCCCCTGGATTTTAAAACAGCATAAAAACGGTGCGGAAATTGCAAGTCTTTGTGTCGGCGCCTTTCTGCTTGCATCAACCGGATTGCTTAAGGGAAAACAATGCTCAACTCACTGGCGCGCCGAAA
>DAIERC010000020.1 GCA_027347125.1 Ignavibacteriales bacterium | reverse complement strand
TAATCTTGCGTCTACATTTCCTATTTCGGTTTCCACCAAACATCCGCCGCGCTCAATTTTATCATCCGGCTCAAATTTTATTTTGGTAAACGAATCATCCGTAAAAAGATTATTGCTATCGGTATTTATAATTTCCAGATCAAAAGGATTAATTTTTACTATTACCCGGTTAGCGCCGATAACCCTTCTTAAAGATTCTTTCAGCACATAACTTATAGTCGGGTCATCTATAACTGCCCGTTTAACTATTTTTTCCGAAATTACCAACGCAAGATTTATTACTACTTTTTCAAAATCCTCACTGTAAGTCTGCATGTTAACATCAAGTTCGGTAATTATTCTTTGCACATCGTTAAATTTTTTATGCAGCTTTTCGGAATAATCTTTTTCAAGTTTTTCATGAGCCGCTTTTTGTCCTTCGGCATACCCGTGTTCATAATGCTGCTTCAACTGGTTTTGGAAATAATCTTCTTCTCTTTCCGTTTCGTAGTTGTTGTTTTCAAGCGGGTTCTTGAGCGAAACGTTAAGTTTTTTTTTCTTTACGTTTAGTTTAATTATGTCAGACATAAACCTCTTCCGAGCTGCCTCTGATGTTGAGACTTATTTCGCCGCTTTCTTCCAGGGCTTTTACAATATCAATAATTCGGGCCTGGGCGGTTTCTACTTCTTTTAATTTTACCATTCCCATATACTGCAATTCTTCTTTAAGAAGATCGGCAGCTCTTTCAGACATATTGGCAAATATTTTTTCTTTCAATACTTCATCGGCAATCTTTAACGCAAGAGCCAAATCTTTTCTGTCTACTTCTCTTAAAATTTTCTGAATGTCTTTGTCCTGTATATTTACAACATCTTCAAACAAGAACATTAGGCGTTTTACTTCCCCGGCAACATCAATATCTTTTTCGCCCAGATTGGCAAGTATTTCTTTGCTAAGACTTACGTTAGTTCTGTTAAGCACTGCCGCAAGGCTTTTTGTGCCGCCTATTTTACTTAACGATTGCCCCATGCTTAAGCCGGCCATATCGTCCACAACTCGTTCAACTTGTTTTAAAGTTTGAGGAGATATTTTTCCCAGCGTTGCAATTCTATAAACAACATCGGTTCTTAGCGGTTCCTGCATTTCCTTTAACACCGCCGCAGTTTGATCTGGAGGCAGGTGAGACATTATTAACGCAATTGTTTGAGGATGCTCTTTATTTAGGAAACCCAGCAGCTGGGCGGAGTCGGCTTTTCTTAATACGTCGAAACCTCTCAGCGTTGTAAGATTTTTTACTTTCTCAATTATTTCTACTGCTTTATTAAAGCCGAAGGATTTTTCCAGAACCGCCTGCGCGTAGTCCAATCCGCCTTCAAGCACGTATTCGCGGGCAGTAACCATGTTATAAAATTCTATCATAACATTATCAACCGTGTTCGAAGGAATATTCCTTACCTTCGATATTTCGGTTGAAATCATTTCAACTTCGCTGGCATCCAGATATTTAAATACCTCGGATGCTCCTTCTACGTTAAGCGCAATCATAAGCAGAGCTGCTTTTTGAACTCCCGTAATTTCCAGTGGTTTTATATCTTTAGCCATAGTATTAATTAAAACTCATCTTCGTGCAACCATGAATTAATTAATTTTGCCGCCTCAGCAGGATTCTTCGAAACATAATTTGAAATTTTTTCTTGCTGGGATTTTTTACGTATTGCCTCGTCCGAAATTTCGTCTTCCAGGTCTCCGATCGGCAAAAGGTTCTTTTTGTTTGCAAGGCCTAATTGAGGCGTTGATTTTGACTTTAATAAATCTGGGCGCGAATAATTATCAAGCGCTAACGCATCGCCGGGGTTAAATGTGCCTATTACAATTTTCTCGGTTTTTAATCTTTTCATCAATCCTTTTAACAGCAATATTGAGGCTATTATGGCGCCTATCATTAAAGCGGGATTTACCCATTTATTCATATCATCTGCGAAACCGGTACTTTCAACTTTAACATCGTCAAGATTGTTAGTTTCGAAAGGAATGTTAACCAGAGAGAATTGATCGTTTCGCGTTGAATCCATTCCTACCGTATTTCTCACCAGTTCTTCCAGTTTGTTTAACTGATCTTTTGATCTTGGTTCGAAAACCGTTGTTACTTTGTCACCCTTTTTTACTTCTTTGGAAACATCGTTTATTACGGCCGCAATGCTTAATCTTTTAATATTACCGGATTCGCCGATTACTTTTTCTATCGATTTGCTTATCTCATAATTCGTTGTTGTGTTCTGACTGGCTTGTGCTGTGGAATCGCCGAGGTTTTTGCCGTTGTTGTCTGTTTTAATAGATTGTTCGCTTATGGCTACCTGTGAATTCGGATCATACGTTTCCATTGTTTTTTCAACTTGGTCAAAGTTCAAATCGGCGTTTACCTCCACCATTGAATTACCGTAACCAAGAATATTATCTAACATACTCTGGGCTTTTTGTGCAAGGTATTTTTCAACCGAGCGTTTTATTTCATATTGCCTGGTGCTGGAAACAGCAAGCGGGTCGTCGCTCCCTTCTTCTGAAAGCAGCTTCCCTTCGGTATCAAGCACGGTTACTTTGCCCGGTTTTAAACCTTCCACACTTGCGGAAACAAGGTTTACAATTGCCGCAATATTTCCTTTTGTAATTGTACTTGCGTTTCTAAGCTTAAGCACAACCGCCGCAGTGGGAAGTTTTTCTTCATCTTTAAAAACCGATTTCTGCGGAATTACAATATGAACTCTTGCGCCTTCAACTCCGTCAACCCCCATTATTGTTTTTGCCAGCTCTCCTTCAAGGGCCCTCTGGTAATTAAGCTTCTGCATAAATTCCGACATGCCCATTGTGGATTTGTCGAATATCTCGTAGCCTACTACTCCGGAACTTGGTATACCTTTTCCCGCAAGTGTAAGTCTTTCTTCATAAACTTTATCTTTCGGCACTCGTATTACAGTTCCGTTGTCGCCAATTTCATAAGGAACCTTTTGCGCGTTAAGCTGTTCTATAACTTTAGATGCGTCTTCCTGCGCAAGATTACTAAACAGCGGAGCGTAATTCGGCTGATTAAGAAAAAATATTAATACCCCAAGCAAAAGAACAGTTAGCGCAACCGCACCGCCTATTACCAATTTTTGCTGTAAGGTAAATTTATTAAAAATGTTTACCAGGGAACCTAAAGGATTATCTTTCATCGTATTTAAATCTGCATTTGGGTTAATTCTTTATACATGTCGATGGATTTGTTTCTGATTTCCAGTAAAAGCTCCATGCTCGTTTTTGCTTTTTCGCCGGCAATCATTACGTCTTGAATTTCTACGTTGCCCCCCTGTACAAAATCTTTAGTAACACTGTTTGCATCCAGCTGATTCTGATTTACCTGACCGATAAAATCGGTTAATATGTTACCGAATTTATCACCGTTGTCTTTTTCAATTTTTATAGGATTAATTACATCGGTTAATTGCGAAGTTATAGCATCAATTTTCATCCTATCCTCTCCTATCTATTAACGACCCTACTTTAACTCCCGATAATTCGCCGCTGCGGTTGTAGTAATGATGATCTACAATCTCGTTTTTCTTATCAGGGTAAAGATTTGCAAAAAAGTTTTTTTCATCGGTTGTTAAGCTGTTAGCTTTTGTTTGCCCGGCAGCGTTCAATTCAAACTTCGGATCAGCTTCTTTAGGCTTGGCCGTTGTGTTAACGTTGCGCGCAATATTTTGAGTATAATTTCCGATCATATTAGTAGATATTTTCATCCTGTTAAATCCCCAATGAATCTTTTACCATTTGCTTCGATGAGTCAAGCGCCGTAAGGTTTGCCTCATAACTCCGGGTAGCCGAAATCATGTCTACCATTTCGGTTACAATGTTTACGTTAGATTCCTGAACATAACCGTTTTTATCGGCATCCGGGCTGTCGGGCATATAAACCACATCGCCCATTTTTTGATCTACCATTTCTTTTGAAACCAGGCCGGTTCCTCCGCCGGGTTGACCGGGAACTTCTGCCGGCATTGCAATATGCGCTTGGTCGGTTGTAGCAAGCCTAAGAGTTCCGGTTTGTTGCATCAAGTTGCCCGAAAAAGTATTTTGTTTTTCGGAAACCACTAAAAATTTTCTTTTGTAAGGCTGCCCGTCTGCAGTTCTAGTTACATCTGCATTAGCAATATTTTCGGCAATAAGATTCATCCTTTGCCTTTGAACGCTCATTCCTTTTGCGCTTATATCAAAACCGGGAAAGTTTCCTCCGATTTTCATTATGCACCTCCTTTAATTACCATTTGAATATTCTTAAAGTAATCGCTGATTCTGTTTGAAGCGAATTTGAAGTTAAGAGTATTCTCCGCAAGTTTCGCCATTTCTTTGTCTATATCTACATTGTTAATACCGGAAACATTATCCGTACTGTTGTCTATCTTAATTTCAAATTCCGGCGATGCACCATTGCCCGATCCGCCGATGTGTTTGCTATCGGTAGTTTTTAAAATAGAACCCATGTTTTCATCAAGAACATTTTTGAAAACTACATCTTCGGTGCGGTAATTTTGTGTGCCGATGTTGGCAATGTTCTTACTAATTACTTTATTTCTTGCAGCACAGAAGTCTGCAAAATTTTCCAGTAGTTTAATATTTGAATTGGGCATCTATCCACCAATATTTTTTTTATTGGTGGTTCAAAATAGGTGCCATTAAAGAAAAGCTAAAAATGTTTGAATAAGGAAGGAATAAGAAATCTGAATTGGCTAAATCTGTACATTTGCAAATTATTATTCAGAATAATCCAGAACAATTGATTTTGTTTGCCCGCATGAGCAAACAAATTTGATTTCTTTTATAGTATCGCTTGCGTCTTTTTTTAAAATAACTTTTACGCCGTCGTGACTTTCTTCTTCAATTGTAATTCTTGTTTTCCCAATAATTGAGGCCTCTGTAGCCTTAATAAAACTTTTAGCACTTTTATCGTCTGCCATACCGAATTCCCTGAATAACGGTTCTTCAAAATTATCTTTCATTTTATAATGCTCTATTTATTGTTTCTGAAATTTTTTCAAGCGGGGCTACAACTTCTGCCAGACCCGCATCCACAATTGCTTTTGGCATACCGTAAACCACGCAGCTTTCTTCATCCTGCGCTATACAGTAACCGCCGAGGTTTTTTAATTTTTTAATTCCTTCGTACCCGTCTTTTCCCATGCCCGTCATTATAACGCCGAGCGCGTATTTGCCGTATACGTCTACAACCGACTCGATCATAACATCAACAGAAGGGCAATGAAGCATGGTTGAAGGCTCTTTGGAAATCTGAATAACTTCTCTGCTGGTTCCGTTTTTTGCAACCGTCATGTGAAAGCCGCCCGGCGCAATATAAACCACGCCGCTGCGAACAAGTTCGTTATGCTCGGCTTCTTTTACTTCCACTTCACTAAGCGTGTTAAGACGCTCTGCAAGCGACTTGGTAAATTTGGGAGGCATGTGCTGAACAATAAAGACAGGCACGCTAATACTTTTCGGCAATCTCGGAATTACTTTTTGCAAAGAAAACGGTCCGCCGGTTGAAACTCCAAGAGCAATTGCCCGGTAACCGATTTTTGGTAATTCCCTGGTTTCGGGAACAACCGTAGGTTTCTGATTTCCATGAGAGAGCTTTGAGTTTACCTGCTGAATTCTCCGCAGCCTCTCCCTTAAACTTCTTTGTTTAACTATCTCTTTAACTTTATTTATAAGATCATCTTTTATTTTGATGATGTTAACATTTACGTAAGATAGTTCTTTCGGTATAAAATCCACGGCACCGTATTCAAGGGCTTTTAAAGTTATTTCGGCGCCTTCGGTTGTTAAGGAACTTAACATTATAACCGACGTAGGGCAATCGTGCATTATTTTTTGTAATGCGGTTATCCCGTCCATTTTGGGCATTTCAATATCAAGGGTAACAATATCGGGTTTAAGTGATTTAACCATATTGTAACCCTCTTCCCCGTCCCTCGCAATACCAACAACTTTAATATCCGAATCGCTTTCAAGCATAATAGAAATCGATTTACGCATGAACGCCGAATCATCTACAACAACAGCTTTTATTTGTGTCAATTTATTCCGCTAGTTTATTTATCAGTTCGCTTATATCAACAATCATAACAACAGTACCGTCACCCATAATTGTTGAACCAGCTATTCCTTCAATGTTTCCTAAATAATTACCGAGTGATTTTATTACCACTTCTTTTTGTCCCAATAGTTCGTCTACTTTTATTCCGAATCTTTTTTCGGCCAGACCAACAATAACAACGTATTGCCAAATTACTTTATCGTTGGCTTTCGCATCACTGTACAATAATGTATCTATGCTGATTAACGGCAAAACGCTGTCGCGGCGGCGTATTGTTTCATGGCCGTTAACAGTATAAATATCTTCAACGTGAACTCTTACAACTTCTATTACAGAGTTAAGCGGAATTACAACCGTCTCGCCGTATACTTTAACAATCATGCCGGGAATAATAGCCAAAGTTAACGGCAGTTTAACAATAATTTTTGTTCCCTTGCCTATTGCGGATTCGATGCTGATAATCCCTCTTAACTTTGTAACGTTGGTTTTAACAACGTCCATTCCCACACCGCGACCTGAAACATTTGTTACCACTTCGGCAGTTGAAAAGCCGGGCAAGAATATAAGATTATAAGCTTCCTGTTTTGAAAGTTCCTTGGCTTTTTCCCTGGTAATTAATCCTTTTGAAACAGCTTTCTCTTTAAGAAATTCAGGATCAATCCCTTTTCCGTCGTCTTCAATTGTTATTATTATCTGGTTACCTTCCTGATCGGCAGAAAGAATTACCGTACCGGTTTTATCTTTACCGGCTTTTACTCTGTCTTCAGGTTTTTCAATTCCGTGGTCTGCGGAATTTCTTATTAAGTGAACAAGCGGATCATTAATTTCTTCGATTAATGTTTTGTCCAGTTCCGTATCTTCGCCTCTAATAATAAGGTTCACTTCTTTTTGAGTTTCCCTGGCAAGATCTCTTACCAGTCTGGGGAAACGGTTAAAAACTTTTCCAATTTTAACCATCCTGGTTTTCATAACAACCAGTTGAAGCTCGTTCGTCATAAGGTCTATCTGTTTTGCAGCGTCGGCCAGGTCGCGCGAAATTTTAGATCCTTCATATTCAAGCCCCACTTCGGAATTAACCTGCGCAAGCCGGTTTCTTCCAAGAACAAGTTCAGAGGCAATGTTTAATAATTCATCCAACCGCTCTACATCAACCCTAATGGTATTTTCCGCTTTTTTGTTCAGATAGGCTTTGCCGGTTTCTTTGGGCGAATCGTCTTTCTTCTTTACCTGCTCCAAATCGTGCTCAGCGTCTTCATCAGATTCATCAAGTTGTTCATGCTCTTCAACTTTTATATCGGGCGTTTCGGAAGGCTTGCTGTCGTCGCCTAATTTATCTTTTTCAAGCTTAGCGATAAGACTATTTAACACTTCAACTGTTTCATCAATTGGAATATTTTCATTAAGGTTTGTTTCGATAGTTGCCAGCAGTTCTTTTATTTTATCGTAAGCCATTAAAATTCCGTCCATAAGCTCCGGATTAAGTATGGCCTCGCCTTTTCGCAATTTGTTTAAGATATCTTCACAACGGTGCGTTACCATTGTTAATCTATCTAAGCCAAGAAAACCTGAAGTTCCCTTAATAGTATGAAACGATCTGAAGACTTCGTTGAGAAGTTCGGAGTCGTTAGGTCTATTCTCAAGCTCAATTAAATTCAAATCAAGTTTCTCAAGAATTTCTTTTGTTTCAACTATAAAACTTTCAACGATCTCTTTCATTTCGGGATCGCTAAGCATTGAGTATGTATTGTTTTCGTTCATATTAAGAAAAAAGTTTATCTATTTCATCTTGAGAAGTTTTATTTAATGCGCCGTTAATTATTTCATCGGCTACTTCCTGTCTCTCGGTAGATTTTGTGTACCTGGCATCGGGGTCAAAAGTTGTACCCTTGGTAGAATACGCTTTCTGGAATTCAAATCCATGAAGATCTGATTCATCCAGATGAACAATTAAAGATGCTAACCTTTTCTGAACCGATTCGATAAGATGCGTTACAGCCGCAAGCTGCTGCGATGTAATATCCTGAACTTGCAAGGACAGCGTAATATTATATACGTCGTTTTTAATTTTTTGGAATATCTCAATAAGCTCGCTGCTTTTTGTAATAAACTGACGGCCGTTTTCAAATTTGTTTATTAATTCGGCTGCTTCGGCGGAATCAGGAAGAAGGCTTTTTATTTGTGCCCAAAGCATTCCTTTTTCTTCTTCTTCTTTTTGCAGCTCTTTAAAAGTATTTTCGATGTTAACAATATCTGCGGATATGGAATCGACCAAATCAAGAATTTCGGTAGTAGCCAATTCGGTAGCGCTAGATACGTTGGTAATTTGATCCTGCGCTTTTGGAATTTTGCTGGTGCTATCAGCAATGGAATGATTTATATCTTCCAGCAAAGGAACTGTGTCGCGCATAAAATCTATAATGCTTTGTATAATCGGGATCAGTTTTTGCCCGTAACGGAAAACCGCTTTGAGGTCGTTTAACCTGTCAAACAGTTCCGACATATTATTTACTTGTTTCATAGCTCACCTTCCTTATGCTGCATTAATAATTTGGTCAATTTTTTCTTTTAATATTTGTGGCGTAAAAGGCTTAACAATATAATTGTTCACTTTGGCCTGCAATGCTTCTATAATATCTTCTTTAACGCCTCGTGTGGTAACCATAAGAATAGAAAGTTTGGATAATTTTTCATCGCCTCTTATAGATTTTACCAATTCTAAGCCTGAAACAACAGGCATGTTCCAGTCGGTTATTACAAAATTGATGGAACTATCCGCGGTAAGTTTTTCAAGAGCTTCTTTGCCGTCTGCGGCTTCAATAAAATCGTCATAGCCCAGGTTACGTAAAGAATTAATTACAATTCTCCGCATTGTAACGGAATCGTCTACTACAAGAAATCTAAGTGCCATAGTTATAATCCTTAATTTAAAAATTTTGAAACTTCATAAGCTATACGTTTGGGGTCAAAGGGTTTAACCAAGTATGAATTTGCCCCGTAATTCATGCCTCTTTGAATCTCGTCGCTGCCGGCAAGTGAAGACAGAATAATTATAGGAATGTCTTTAAACTCTTCGTTATTACGGATCGATTTTATTAATTCAAACCCATCAACATTGGGCATATTCAAGTCTGTTATAACTAGATTAACTTTTTGGTTAGGCAGCTTTTCCAGAGCTTCCATACCATCGGCGGCGGAGATAATTTCAAATCCCTTCATAGCCAAGGCAAAAGAGACAAATTTTCTAATCGATGGAGAATCATCGGCCACCAGAATAACTTTTTTCATTCTTCTAATTACTCCTTTTTATAACCTATAGTCTTAGGAAAGCTAACAAGTTTAAAAGCTTTGGATATTGTGTGTAATGTTTCGGCATATCCTATAAACAGGTAGCCCCCTTTATTCAGTGCATTGTAAAGATGCGAAACAACTTTCATTTTAGATTTCTGATCGAAATATATAAGAACGTTTGCGCAGAAGATGATGTCGAAATTATACATTGTTTTCATGCTGGCATCATCATAAAGGTTAAGAAGTTTAAATGTAACCATTTTTTTTACTGCGGGGTCCAGTTCAAATGTATTCTGGTTCGGCCTAAAATATTTTTTAAGATAATAAGCCGGAGTATTTCTAATTGAGTATTCTTTATATTTAGCCGCCTTGGCGGTTTCCACAACAGCGTGGTTAATATCGGTACCTATTATTTCCAGTTCGATGGCCGGGTATTTCGGTTTAATCAGGTCTAGAAAAGTCATACCAACGGAATATGCTTCTTCGCCGGATGAAGAGGCGGCGCTCCAAATTTTCAGTTTATATTTGTCGGGCCCGGTTTTTTGAGAAATAATTTCCGGGATTACTGTTGATACCAGCGCGTCTAGCTGCGGCTGGTTTCTGAAAAAGAAAGTTTCATTAATCGTAATTGCTTCGTATAAATATTTTTTTTCAACGCCGTTGTTTGTGTGAGATTTTATATAGTCGATATATTCTTCATATGAATTTAATCCCAAGAAATTAATTCTTTTTAGGATTCTGCTTTCGAGCAAGTATTTCTTGTTGTCCTGGAAATATATTCCGCAGCTGTCATAAATAAATTGCCTCAGCATGTTGAATGTCGGCTCGGATAAATTTAATTCATCACTTCTGCTGCTTTGCAGTGTACCGAGCTGCGGTAGAGTTGCATTGGGAAATTGATTCATGTCAGTTTTCTATTTTCGTTTCATATTTAGAACTCTCCCGCTGCGAAATGACATACTGCGCTCGTTCGCTAATCATTTCTTCCGGGTCGTTAGCTAATTTTTGTAGTGCAAAATCTGCTTCCGCAGAGCGGGTTCCGTCCAGCAGTTCTATTAATTTTAGCCTGTTCCACATATTATCATCATCAATCATCTTATCTAAAAACAACAGCGCAACATTTTCATCCAGAATAAATAAAAGCTCAGCCGCTAATTTTCTGGCCTCTTCATCGGGGTCATCCAGACACCTTGATATTGCCTCGGTCAAATTGCGCAATTGAAGCGGAGATAATATTCCTTTACAGTCTATGTTTTCAAAAACTATCATCTCTTTCAATAATTCCAGCAGGCTTCTAAGGTTTTCCGGAATTTTATTTAGAAGCGCGGGCAACGTGTTAAAGGTAACTAAAGGCCTGCCGATAAATTTCGGCTTAATTATATCGTCCAGTTCAAAATTGTTTCCGTATATTGTAAGCACTGCGTTTATTACTTCTTCGTCGTCAAACGGAATTATAAGGTAAGCTGCGGCTTTTTGGAATTCGGAATCTGCTTCGTAAATGGTATCAAGTATAGCCTTCTTCATTTTGTCGTCAAAAGGAATATCGAAATTATATTTTTCTTTTAACTGGTAGATCGAATTTAATATTACCCAAACAAGCGGCCCTTCGGTGTTGCTTAACTCAGAAAGAAGGAAGAAAAACGTTTCTTCATCGCCTATTAAACCGAGGCTTTCGATCATCGAAAATTTTGTTAACTCATCTTCGTATTGAAATCTTTCGGTAATAAATTGTACAGCTCTTTTCGAACCGATTTTTCCGAGTGATTCAATTATGGTTGGCCTGTAAAGCTCATTCTTCGGATATATGTGAATCATAAAATCCACCGATTCTTCGCTCTTCAGGTTGCCCAGCGCTTCAATACAGGCAAGTATAACATTGTCGTTTTTATTTACTTTAAAAATGTCGTTAATTTTGTCGCTGGCAACCGGTTCGCCTATTAAGCCAAGAATATCTATTATAAATTTTTTATCGTCGTCGTTTCCTTTATCCAGATAATCCAGCATCGCCTCTACGGCATTAGCGCCTATCTTCAATAAAATTTCTCCGGCCAAATTTCTTACCGAAATGTCATCGGAAGAAACATACTTAACCAAGTATTTGGGAATTATGGAGCTAGAGTTTATTGAAAGCGTTAAATCCGCCGAATTCCTAACACCTTTATCATGATCGGTAACCAGCATGCACAAAGCTTCAACGGCATTTTCGGATAATTCTTCACTCATTAATGCTTCGGCCGCCGAACTCCTGGTTGTGGGATCTTCGGATTTTAACAATTCCAATTGTTGTTCTAAAAAATTTTCAACCTGGCTCATTAATCGTTACTTTCCATTTATTTAATTTGTTTGAACTTCGGAATAATTAGTCCTGTTGCTATTATCGAAAGTTCTTGAAAGATTTTTAATTTTTTCCGGCCTTTTTTGCCGTTTATTTTACAAATGTAATGCCGCTAAAAAAAATGATTATGTACATCTGTTTTTAATCCAAAATGCTGTTTCAATTGGATAATATTAACCACTTGCAAATGGTTAAACAGTTGCAAATGTTTTTGCCGGGCGCTGTAAATAAAGATTGGCGTTGAGCTTTCTAAAAAAAAGAGAAGCCGCTTTTTGCATGCGGCTTTACACTAAAAACAAAACTACACAGACTTTAAATACCGTGACAAACTTTATCTATGCAATTCCTTTGCTGTTCAGGAAGTCGGAATATTTTTTATCCGAGCCAATAATGTGGTTAACCAGCCAGTCCTTAAGAAATTGCATAACTTCCTGGGAAATTAAACTTTTCCCCGCTTTATAATCATTAACTAAAACCAGAACCTGTTTGGTCAGGTTATCATGTTCGGCTTTATGTTTGATATAGCCGGGATAAGAATATTGGTGCATTAATCTTTCTTCTGCGGAAAAATGAAAAACGGTATAGTCCGCCAACTCGTCTAGAATTTTGCCCATCACTTCTTTGCCCTTTGCTTCACGCATTGCCAAGTGCAGCTCATTTATAAAACCAACAATTTTTTTATGCTGACCATCAAATTCCGTAATGTTAACACTGTAATCTTTTGACCATTCCATTAGTGCCATAGTTTATTCCCTCTCAAAAACAATTTATTTATGTTTAAGTATTATTCTATTTATACGACGCCTTTTTTATTTAAGTATTCGGAATATTTTTTATCCGATCCCATAATATGATTAATCAACCAATCCTTTAAGAATTGAAGAACTTCCTGCGACAAAACCGTTTTACCCGATTTATAATCGTCAACTAAGCTTACAACCTGTTTGGTTAATTTTTCGTGCTCGCCTTTTTGGCTGTTATAGCCCGGATAGTTATGCTCTTTCATAATTTTCTCTTCGGCGGCAAAATGGAAAACCGTGTAAGATGTTAGCTCGTTAAGAATTTTTCCAACCACATCTTTACCTCTTGCTTCACGCATTGCAGAATGGAGCTCATTTATGAGATCAACAATTTTTTTATGCTGGCTATCAAACCCTTGTATATTAACACTATATTCGTTCGACCATGTTAGAAGCGCCATAATTTTCTTTCCTCAAATTTTTCATCATAAAAAAAAAGGCAGATATACTTTTGTGATGCATACCTGCCGGACAAAACATTACACTATTTAAGATTTATGAAACATGCTCGTAATCCAATGCAAAGCTAGATTTGTTGAGCATTTTATGTTTAGGTTTGAACCCTACATTTTTATCTTCGCTTATTTTGAAATGACTGATTAATCTTTCGAGATTCTGAGTTAGGTTACTTAAATCTTCAGCCGATTTAGCAATTTGCTGCGAACCCGCAGCGCTCTGCTGTGTTACGCTGCTAATCGATTCTATGTTTTTGCTTATCTCTTCAGCGGCAGCTGATTGCTCTTCGCTGGCTGCGGCAACCAGAGCTGCAACATCCGAAACTTTCCCGGCTCCTTCAATAATTTCTTTCAGAACTTCGCCGGCTTTATTCGCCATTTCTTTTCCTTTATCAACTTCCTGTTTGCCTTGTTTCATAGAATCAACTGCGTCAACAGTATCTTTCTGAATTTTCTTAATCATGCTTGCTATTTCTTTTGTAGCTTTCGTGGTACGTTCTGCAAGTTTCCTTACTTCGTCAGCTACAACCGCAAACCCGCGCCCCTGTTCGCCTGCCCTGGCTGCTTCAATAGCGGCGTTAAGAGCAAGCAGGTTTGTTTGATCGGCTATGTCGTCAATTACCTGTATAATCTCGCCGATTGCATCGCTGCTCTTTCCTAATGCTTCAACTGTCTCTGCTGCTTTTCTTACAACTTCTGCAATCCTCAGCATTCCTTCGATGGTGCTTTCAACAACCTCGCCGCCTTTTCTGGCCTGATCGCCTGAATTGCGGGCAGTTTCTGCAGCAATAGAAGCGTTCTTGGTGTTATCAAGAATAGTTTTTGTCATCTGCTCAATTGCTCTGGCAACATCAACTGTTTGACGTGTTTGTTCGCCGGCCCCGGCAGCCATTTCTTCAACGCTGGAAGAAATTTGGTTCGACGCGCTTGCCGTAGCAAGTACCGCTTCGCTTACTTTGCGCAGCGCCTGGGAAAGCGATTCGTTAACAGTATTAATATTGTCTTTTATTACCTGATGATCGCCTCTATAATTTCCGCTAACCATAATGGTAAAATCGCCGTTAGCCATTACTTTCAAAACATCTGCCGACTCGTTAATAGGAGCGACTACGGCATCAAGAATAGAATTTATACCTTTTAATAATTTACCCCATTCGCCTTCGAACCTGGTAGCGTCTCCTCTTAAAGAAAGGTTACCTTCTTCATTGGCTTTAATCAATCTGTCCGCTTCCGAAAGTAAGTTTTCGATAGTCTCAACTTCCTTGTTAAATGATATCGCAAGTGAATCTTTTTCGGAAGCCAGTTCTACACGCAAAATTCGTCCGGATGCAATTTCTTCCGCGGCGTGTATCTTTGTTTTTTGTGCCTTCTGCAAATCTCTTAACATAGTTGCAAGTTCGCCTACTTCATCTTTGGAATTATGTTCGATTACAACATCGTAGTCGCCTAGTGCAAATTCTTTTACAATATCTTTTAATTTATTTATTGGTTTTGTAATCATCGGCGCTAAGAAGAATACGCACAGTACAAAAATTATTGAGCCTATAATTATACAAATTATGGTAATCGTTAAAGAACTGGCAACCGAGCTTTCTACGGCGGCGTTTAATTGCAGTGATTTATTTTCCAGGTTTTTATTTATCCCATCAAATTTCGCAAGCAGTTTGCGGCCTACGTCCTGACCGGAAGAAGTTGAAATATCTGCCGCCATATCGTAAGCTTGCGTAACAGACGCGCTCATAATAGCATCGGCAACTATGCTTTTGTATTGCCCCCAAATTTCTTTTACATCCTTCATGTCTTTTTTAACATCGGCGCCTAAATGGGAGTTCAACAACGAATCAACCGACGTATCTATGTCCGCTCTCAATTTAGTATATTCTTTCGCGTTTTCGCCGAATTTTGAAGCGAAAGCCGGCATAGAAAACTGCATCATTAAAAATTGAGTTTTCTGAAAATTCGCGTAAACATTATATACCTGGTCGCGAGGGGTAACATAGTCGTCAAATATCTGCTGCTTTAATCCGCTCATTTTATGAATCTGGAAAAATCCCACCGCAGCAATTATGGTGGATATAACAGCAAGGAAGGTAAACCCTATCTGTATTTTTCTAACGAATTTCAAATTTTTAAACCAAGTCACTTTAATCACCATTGTTTATTTTATAAATACGATGCAAAACGTTTTAGCTTTGCATTGAAGTATATTTTAATATTTATTTTTTCTTAAAGATTATTCACAATTATTTTACATTCTGCTAACCG
Organism: Ignavibacteriales bacterium; assembly: GCA_027347125.1. Classification (GTDB taxonomy): domain Bacteria; phylum Bacteroidota; class Ignavibacteria; order Ignavibacteriales; family Ignavibacteriaceae; genus FEN-1297. The sequence continues at coordinate 1,345 of DAIERC010000020.1, read as the reverse complement.
GACAGTTTGAATTCTATAGCCATAGATAGTTTTGCTTTTACAGGTTTACCGCCGTTTTTTGCCGGAGAAAATTTCGTCTCTTTAACTCCGGCTATAGCCGCTTCATCGCATCCCCCGCCAATTCCTTTTACGATTTTTACGTCATCAACTCCGCCTCTTTCATTTATGTAGATCAATACATAAACTTTACCCTGAATTCCGGCTTGTTTTGCCATGTTAGGATATTTTATATTCTTGTAAATTGCGGGCGCACCCCCAACCGGTTGAGGCATTTCCTCGGCAAATGGTACATACGGGTCGGGTTGCTGAGCAAAAGTTGTTTGGGTAAAACCAAATAAAACAAAAAATAAAAATCCTATGAATGAATATTTAACAACGCGCATCTCTTTATCCTTATTTAGTTTTATATCGCACTTAGTTTCATTATCGAACAACTTTAAAGCAAGTTAAGACCTTGCTCTAATTTTTAATGTCATTAATTGGTCAATTTAAAAGTTATTGCCAGTGACAGTTTAACTTTAACCGCAGCGCCATTATTTTTTGCCGGTGTAAACCTCACTTTGCTAACTCCAGCTTTGGCGGCTTCATCGCAGCCAAGCCCGATGCCTTTAATTACTGTAACTTTATCAATGTTACCGTCTTCATTTATAAAAAGAAGAAGATAAACCTTGCCTTCAAGGTGAGCTTCTCTGGCTGTTTCAGGATAATGAATGTTTTTGTAGATAGCTTCCATTCCACCGACAGGCTGCGGCATTTGTTCTGCAAATGGTAGATATGGGTCCTGCTGTTGAGCCGAAGTATTGCTTGAAAAGCCTATTAAAGTCACTAAAAAGAATAACACCAACAAATAAATAGAGCGCATGCTTTTCCTCAATTAAAATAATTTGTACTCGATTAATTATCGGATTATTTTAAAGTTTATTTAGGGTAATACGCTGAGGAATTTGTTTTTTTTTGCTAAGGAATCACAACGATGATAAAAACCGGAAACATTTTTAAGGGTTTCCGGTTTTTAGAAAGATTAGTACTGAGAGAGAAACTTTACGCCCTTATTAACTTGCCCTTATTTCTTATGCTATGCCCTGAATATTCCTTACGCTCATCAATTTTAAATTTGCCGATTAATGTTTCAAGGTCGTTCGTTAGTTTGCTAAGATCTTCGGCTGCCCTGGCAATTTGTTGTACTCCCGCCGAGCTCTGGTTTGTTACGCTGTTTATTGCTTCTATGCTTTTGCTTATCTGCTCGGCTGTGGCGCTTTGTTCTTCGCTGGCTGCAGCTACTTGTATTGATATATCTACAACATTTTCCGCACCGCTTATTATCTGGCTTAACGATTGACCCGCC
>DAIERC010000005.1 GCA_027347125.1 Ignavibacteriales bacterium | reverse complement strand
AAATCTTTATTTTTTTAAAGTTGCCTCTTTATTAAAATATTCCGCTTATCATCATATAAAACCGGCAATAATATTATCCGGTATCATCTGTAATTATTGGGTTATTTTTGCCTTCGAATAGATAATAAGCTTGTGATTGGTTAAGCTCTCTCTCATATAATTCCCCCTCGAGACAGGGGGAATTAATGTTTTGGGGAGTTTGTAATATTGTTAAAAAGACAACAAAAGATTTTCTTTTAGAACAGATACGATTATATTTAATGAAGACGAATAAATTACCCTGGATTGGATTTGAATTTACTCCAAACTATTACAAAGAAATAGGGGCAACGGGAAACAACAATCAAATGAACCGTAAAAAAGCATACTGGCTAAGTCAGCTAAGCGGCTGGGCAATTTTTGCCCTGGTAAATATTATTATGCTGGCGCTTTTCGAGCGGCTTAACTGGAAGGAGTGGCTGGTTGTTTTTTACGCGTGTTTTGCAGGCGTAAGTTTAACCCATATTTTCCGCGGTATAATAAAAAAACACGATTGGGTAAACCTTCCGCTAAAAAAAATTATTCCGAGGATTTTAATTTCGAGCGTAATTATAGGAACTGCTGTTTATGCGGTTTTGTTTGCCGTTGAAATAACTTCCGGCATTTTTACCCTTTCAAAGTTTAAGATAGGCATGCCGCTGGCCGGGATTTTTCAATTCAGTATAATGATTCTTTTGTGGACGCTTATTTATTTTGCAGTTCATTTTTTGGAAAATTACAAGAAGGTTGAAATCGAATCGTATATATGGGAAGCCGCCGTAAAAGATTTTGAGCTCAAAACACTTAAGTCGCAGTTGAACCCGCATTTTATGTTTAACGCGTTAAACAGCATACGCGCGGTAATAGGCGTTGATCCGGATAATGCCCAAATCGCGCTAACAAAACTTTCAAGCATTTTAAGATATTCTTTGAAGATGGAAAGGATAGAAACCGTTCCCTTCCAGGAAGAAATGCAAACGGTTTCCGATTATCTCTCGCTGGAAACCATTAGATTTGAAGAAAGATTAAAATACAATATTGAAATTGACCCCAAATCTTCCAATATTGAAGTGCCTCCTATGATGATTCAAACACTTGTAGAAAACGGGATTAAACACGGCATATCGAAAAAAACCGAGGGAGGAAATATTTCTATTAAAGCTACCGTCGCCGACTCAAAATTACATATTGAAATAAAAAATGCGGGGCAAATAGACAATCAGGCAATTATGAATTCAAGCGGATTCGGTATAAACAATACAAAGCATCGTTTACATTTATTATACGGGGAGAAGGCCTCATTTAATATAAAAAATTATTCTAATAACGAAGTTGTTGCAGAACTAGTAATTCCAACCGGAGGTATAAAAAATGAAAGCTTTAATAATTGACGACGAAAGACTGGCAAGGGTAGAACTACGCCGCTTGCTGACACCATATAAAGAGATTAATATTGTAGGCGAGGCCGTTAACGCCGATGATGCCGTAAATAAAATTTCAGAGCTTAACCCTGATCTTATTTTTCTTGATATACAAATGCCCGGAAAAAACGGCTTCGAACTGCTCGAAGAATTAGACAGCGTGCCGATTGTTATTTTTACCACCGCTTACGATGAGTACGCGTTAAAAGCCTTTGAATATAACGCGATGGATTACCTGCTTAAACCGATCGAACCACAAAGACTTGAGGAAACGGTAAAAAAAATTATCGAAAGAGAAAGAAAAGAAACCGTTGAACTTTCTTCAACCCATACTCTCTCGGAGGATGACCAGGTTTTTGTTAAAGACGGGGACAGATGCTGGTTTGTAAAACTTACAACCGTTCGCCTGTTTGAATCGGAAGGTAATTATGTTCGCTTATATTTTGACGATAACAAACCGCTTATTTTAAGGACGCTAAATTACCTGGATGAACGCCTGGACAATAAAACTTTTTTTAGAGCCAATAGAAAACATATCATTAATCTTAAGTGGATTGAAAATATTGAACCCTGGCTTAACGGCGGCTTACTGGTAAAATTAAAAGGCGGAAATAAAATAGAAGTGTCCCGAAGGCAGGCAATAAAGTTTAAAGATATGTTAAGTTTGTAAAATCAGAACCAACAAATGCTTTCACCAGGCACACATGCGAACATGCAATTATACAAACGATTGTGGTTGCATATAATTAACATGAATTAATTTCTATCATGCTATTTTAGAAGGTACAACTATTTCAAATGAAAAAGTTATAGTTGTTTTAAAATATTCTTTTAATTAAACAACTCCCACGCAATACCGAATCGGATATTGCGTGCCGGTACCGGGTAATATGGTATAATATAATATTTCGCGTCTAGTAGATTTTCCCACGTAAAATAGACATAAGCAACTTTTTGTATTTCGCCGGCCACTGTAAAATCCATTTTGAAATTTGGGCCAAGCTCGCCGTAAACCGGTTCATTCCTTTGGCCAATATAATCAACAGAAATACCTGTTTTCAAATTAAGATTGTTTTTGAAAAGCATGTTTTCATAATAAACACCGCCGGTTAAATTTATTTTAGGCATCCGGTAAAACTGTCCGGTTGTTTGCGGGCTTCCGTAAAAATAAGCGTGTGCTTCCAACGCAACTTTCCAAACAACGGCTTTCATATCAACCGCCGTTCCGTAAAGGTTGGAAACCGTATAATTAGAATCTGTTAAAAAGGAAAACCTATTATAGCTAAAATAATTATTTCTTTTAAATAACTTTAAATTAATTCCTAGGTTAGCGGAATTGTAAGTTGCGCCGAATTCATAATTATAAACATACTGCCTGCCCGGACCGGGTTTATAATTTGAAAAGCCAAGATAAAATTTAACAGCCTCTGAATAGCAATATGTTAAATCACTTCCCCAACCGGCATAGCTTCCGTTTGCAGCAGCATCATTTTTATAAGAATTACGCGAGTATTTAAAAAATATTGACGGCACCAAACAACTATCTAATAGTTGCGTGCTGATAATAGGCGATATGCTAAAATTACTATAGTCAACGGGATAATAATTTAAATATGTGTTGTACAGCGAATAATAACTTAGCCTGCCGGTTTCATAATTTCCAAGTAATTTTATATCGATATAATCCAGGGTGAATTTTTGTTGAAGATTTACTCCCGCTAATTTTTCTTTATCAATATTTTTATAGAAGACGGTATCCGCACTGTTGTTTAATTCCGTTTCTTTATAATTATAATAAAAGTTTAAATCAGTGTATGAATTATCCAAATATTTTCCTAAAATCCTAAAACCGAATAAGTGATCTTTAAAACTTTGGCTTTGATTATTAAATTTTACAGGCGCCTGTAACGGATCATAAAGATAAGTGTTAACATCAGCGCTGGCGCTTATTATCGAATCAACATTTACGCCGCCGTTTAATCCTACAAGGGATTTAGCGTAATTGTAAGAAGCCATTATATTCCAATTGCCGGAGAGGTAATACTTTATGTTTCCCCTAACCTGCCACTGGCTGTAGCCGCTGTTCACATAACTGCTGTCGAATTTTCTGTTGGACACATCTACTGAGAATTTTAATTTTTTATATGCAATCTGATTGAAGATGGCGTCTATCATTGCCTCGCCGTTAGGCCCCTGATAATATTTTATCCTGGAGTAAGGTTTAGAGGAAATGAAATCCTTAGTAATAAAATTTACCGATACCAAATTGTTGTAAATGCCGTATAAAAATCCTCTTGTTACAGGCAGTACTTCAATTGAATCAATATATTCTGATTGTGAATTGTTTAAATCATAATTATTATTCACGCGGCTGTTAAGCAAAACGCCGTCTTCAAAATAACTGATTCCGTTATTGCCTACGCCAAAAAGTATTGTTTCATCAGGGTAGCCGTCCAGCCCATGACTGCGTACATAATTGAAGCCGAGGTCTTTCAAAATGTCGCCGGTGTATTTATAATTTATTCTATCAATAATATTTCTGTCAAGAAATTGACTGTTTCCGAAGAAGGGTTTCATGTTAACAGGAATCAAAGTATCTGCTTTAACTTTTGCTGATAGTGTATCACCAGGCTTTTCCGGATTATTAGCATGTATATTAACCGTATCGGTAATACCGGCACCGTTAAAATACAACGGTAAAATATCCGCGTTTGCGGAAGAAACTAACAACAACAATAAAAAAGCAAATAGGGTATTCATCATTCCAGTTAAGCAGAGGCAATAGTTATATTAAATAATGTGCATGAAAATAAATAAATAAAGGTTAAGCTACAAAAACCGGTCATTGGTATTTTGAGATACACAGCCACGTTACCGGCATATTAAACAAAGGTTACCGTCGATGTCACATTTCAAATATACCCATAAATGGGGCGTGAACTTTACAGGGGGCAGAAAAAAAATAAAAAATAATTGGCGCTAATTATTTTTTTTAAATTAATTTCTTTTTAACTTCACCCTTGAATTAACTAATTTCATATATAAACAAAGGTTAATACTATGGCAAAAGCTAAACCAATGACCAAATCACAAATACTTGATCATCTTTCAAAGAAAACCGGTACAACTAAAAAATTGGCCGGCCAATTTTTAGATGAATTGGTTGCATTATCATACAAGGAAGCAAAAAAATCTTTTGTACTTCCTGGTCTAGGTAAATTAGTTGTAGTAAATCGTAAAAAGAGAATGGGTAGAAACCCCGCCACTGGCGCAACCATGGTTATTCCTGCTAAGAAGGTATTGAAATTTAGAATTGCTAAAGCAGCAAAGGATGCGGCATTGTAAAAATTAATATTTAGTAATTGCAAAAGAGCCCGGATTTAGGGCTCTTTTGTTTTTAAACAGAATGTAATTTTAATCATAGTTTTTCAAAAACATAGCGTTCCACTTTTTTCTTATCATTTCGTTTATATATCTTAATCACAAAATATATGAAACTTCTTTATTCATATTTAAAATCATACTGGAAACTCTTGTTACTCGCTTTATCGCTTGCGGCGGTTAACCAAGTGTTTTCACTTCTTGATCCCTGGATTTACAGAATAGTGATTGATAAATATGCCACAAAGTTCAACCAATATACTTTACCGGAATTTTTTAGAGGCGTAGTTGTTTTGCTAGCTGCTGCAGTTGGTGTTGCATTTGTAAGCCGGCTTGCAAAAAACTTCCAGGATTATTATGTGAATGTTATTACGCAAAAGCTGGGCGCGCAAATATATACCGACGGGATTAAGCACTCACTTGAACTGCCGTATGCTCTTTTTGAAGATCAAAGAAGCGGGCAAACACTCGGTGTTTTGCAAAAGGTTAGAACCGATGTTGAAAAGTTGATTGCCGCTGTTGTAAACACTCTTTTTACTTCGCTAGTGGGAATTATATTTGTTACAATTTACGCAATAAATGTTTACTGGGTTGTAGCGCCTGTTTTCTTTTCGGCAGTGCCTATTCTCGGCGTGATAAGTTCCGTGTTAAGCAGAAAAATAAAAATAATTCAAAAAGTTATTGTGGATGAAACTACAGCTCTTGCCGGCACCACCACAGAATCACTTAGAAATATAGAGTTGGTAAAAAGCCTGGGTTTAGGCAACCAGGAAATAGAAAGATTAAATTCAACGACGGATAAAATTTTATTACTCGAACTGAAAAAAGTAAAGTACATAAGAAGCCTCAGTTTTATACAGGGCACATGTGTTAATTTTATAAGAACGAGCATTATATTCATAATGCTCTATTTAATCTTTATCCGCGCCGTAACCGTCGGCGAATTTTTCTCTTTGTTCCTTTATTCATTTTTTATATTCGGGCCGCTTCAAAGTTTGGGAGATATCATCAACATCTACAGGGAAGCCGAGGTCTCGTTAATTAATTTCGGCAATATCTTAAAACTCCCTGTTGAGAAAAAACCTGTTTCGCCGGTAAATCTTGGTAATTTAAAATCGCTTGAGTTTAAAAATGTAACTTTTAAACATCAAACGGCAACCGTAAATGCGTTAAATAATATTTCTTTCAAAACGTCGATCGGCGAAACCATTGCGTTTGTCGGGCCTTCCGGCTCCGGAAAAACAACGCTGGTAAAATTGCTTGTGGGACTCTATACCCCGTTATCCGGGGAAATTCTTTTCAACGGTAATCCTGGCAATACAATTGATTTTAACGAGCTTAGGGAAAAGATAGGTTTTGTTACTCAGGATACGCAACTATTTTCCGGTTCGATTAAAGAAAATCTTTTATTTGTAAATCCCAAAGCTACCGACAACGAATGCATGGAGGTTCTTGATAAAGCAGCTTGTCAAAATTTACTTGCCAGGGCAGACAACGGCATCAATACAATGATAGGAGAAGGCGGCGTAAAAGTTTCCGGCGGCGAAAGGCAAAGGCTTTCAATTGCAAGAGCGCTGCTCAGAAGGCCAAACATCCTGGTTTTTGATGAAGCAACTTCGGCTCTTGATTCTTTAACCGAGGATGAAATTACCACAACTATCAGGGAAATATCTTCGGGCAAAGACATAATTACAATTTTAATTGCCCACAGGCTTTCAACCGTATTGCACGCCGACAAAATTTTTGTACTTGAGCGCGGCAATATTATTGAGTCAGGTAGCCACGCAAACCTGGTTGATCAAAAAGGACTTTATTACGCCATGTGGAGGCAGCAAATCGGAGAAAGAGAAAGAAGCACTTAAGAAACCCTAAGGACCAAAGAAATCATTGCAAGCAAATAATTGACGCCGTATTGTTTTTAAATTAAAACATAATCCATTCCTAATTTTTTTATCCTTAAATAGTATTATTTTTAATTTATAATTTTAGCTTCATCCTCAGGCAAACCAATTTTACGAAGCTGTGCAGAATAAATTGTAATAATAATTACCCGGTGATAACATGTTCATTAAAAATTTAATAATACTAATTTTAACCGTAATAATATTCTCATCATGTTCAAACAAAAACAATTCTTCCGCTAATAACACACTGGACAAAAAAATGAATGAAATATCGGAACAATATGTAAAGCAGGTTTTAAGAGCAGGACAACTAGATCAAAATTTTGTTGACGCTTATTACGGCCCAAAAGAATGGGAACAAAAAGATGTTTTGAATACTAAAGAAGATACTATAAAAGTAATGAACGAATGTAACAGCGGCATTGATACCTTATTAAACAAGCTTGATGCTCTGGGAAAAGACAAAGCGGATGAAATGCAGACGCTTCGTTTTAGATTCTTATATAAACAACTGCTTGCCGTAAAAGCAAAATTGTTTATGCTTAAAGGAGGTAGTTTCTCATTTGATGATGAAAGCCGGGCGTTGTACGATGCTGTTTCGCCTTCGTACCCCAAAGGACATTACCAGGAAATTATAGATAGGTTAAATAGAATTTTACCCGGTAGCGGCGATATTACAAAACGAATGAGTGATTTTAAAAAATCGTTTATAATTCCAAAAGATAAACTTGATACTGTTTTCAGCGCCGCCATTCAGGAATGCCGCAAAAGGACAATGCAGCACATACAACTTCCGGCAAACGAAAATTTTAAAGTGGAATATGTAACCGGTAAACCGTGGGGCGGATACAATTGGTACAAGGGAAATTATTTCAGCGTTATTCAGGTAAATACCGATTTGCCTATATATATTGACCGCGCAATAGACCTAGCTGCGCACGAAGGATATCCCGGGCATCATGTTTATAATACACTGCTTGAAGAAAACATGGTTAAAAAAAGAGGATGGATGGAATTTACTGTCTACCCGCTATTCAGTCCGCAGTCACTTATAGCGGAAGGCACCGCTAACTTCGGCATTCAAGTTGTCTTCCCCGGTGAATCAAGAGTTGAGTTTGAGAAAAAAGTTTTATTCCCCTTAGCCGGTTTGGATACTTCAAAAGCAGATAAATATTATGAAGTTCAAAAACTTACCGAAGAATTAAGCTATGCCGGAAACGAAGCCGCAAGAAATTATCTCGACGGGAAATGGAAAAAAGAAGCAACTTTAAAATGGCTTGAAAAATATTCTTTAATGACGCCGGAAAGAGCTTCTCATTATTTAAGTTTTATTAATACTTACAGAAGCTATGTTATCAATTACAATCTGGGACAGGATCTGGTTAAAAATTTTATAGTAAGGCACGGCGGTACTGAAAGCAACCCGGAGAAGAGATGGGAATTATTTAAATACTTATTAACAACTCCGCAAACACCGTCGGGATTAAATAATTAATTCTTAACCGGTAAACAAAAACGGATAAGATTTATTATAATTTTATAAAGTGGGTATATGTCTAAAAATATTTTATCAGATTCTTCGATAAAATTTTTTATTACCGTTATAGGTATTGTTGTAGTTGCCGCAGTATTAAAGGAATTAAACCATATCTTCATTCCTTTCGTCATCGCTTATTTTTTATTCTTTCTGTTTTCGCCGCTCAACGCTTATTTTGAAAAACATAAAATCCCTCTTTTTGCTGTTGTAATTATAGACATTTTTGTGATGAGCATTTTTTTCTGGGGAATATCATCATTCATTATAGGCTCGTTTTTAAGGTTCGGTGAAGAAACACCCGCGTACTTTGATAAATTAAATCATATTGTAAGCAACACTGCTGTCTCTCTTAAAATAAGAGATCCGTTCTTAAGGCATTTCTCAATTCAAAGGATAATTTCAAAAATAGATTATAAATTACTTGCCGGCGGCGTTTTCGCTTCAACGTTTAATTTACTGGGAAATATTCTCTTTGTTTTGTTCTTCTTTATTTTCATAATGACAGGCCATAAAACCATTTATGAAGCGATAAAAAACAGGTACGTTCATAATAAAGTAAAACCGGAGTTAAAGAAGCTAAAGAAAAAATATCAAACTTCTACGCAAGATGTTAACACCGATTTTAACCAGTGGCTTAACGACAAGCTTAATGTTGAGAGGCATGAAAAGGAAACCAAACTTGCCAACACATTTAAAACAATAACAGAGCAGATTCAGCGTTATATAATTTTAAAGATAGCCGTAAACTTAAGCGCCGGCGTTACGGTTTCCATATTTCTGTTAATCTTTGGAGTTGATTTCCCTATTATCTGGGGGCTACTGGTTTTCCTGTTTAATTTTATCCCGACAATCGGTTCGGCTTTTGCGCTTGTACTTCCGGTTGTTATGGTTCTGCTCCAGTTTGAATCCGTTACATTTGCGCTTATCATGGCTTTGATTATAGGTGCAATACAAACTCTGTACTTTAATTTAATAGAAACCAGTCTTGTGGGAAAAAGATTAAACCTAAATCCTCTTTTAATATTGCTTTCGGTTTTGGTATGGGGCTATATCTGGGGAGTCGTAGGAATGCTGCTGGCTGTTCCTCTTACGGCTATCATCAAAATAATTATATCAAATTCGGATTCAAAGAATATGGACTTCCTTTCAAATTTGATGAGTAAGAATTAACATGATTTAAGAGTCTAATCTTTTTCGTAAACCGGATTTAATGTAATCAAAATATTCTTTGCCCAGCACTACTTCGTTAAATATTTCGTTCAATATTTCTTTGTTTAAATTTTTAAAATCTTTTTCCCTCGGAAGGATACACACACCGCCCATATCCACAACGCCCGGGCTGAATAGAATGTTCGAATCTTCCCTGGCAAAAAAACGAGACGGTCTGTGTTTGCTGCGCAAAAATATTATTATGCGCCAGCCGCGTTCTTCCTCGTAACCGGCAATTATATTAAGAGGAGGTTCTTCGTTGCGGTTAATTAAATTTTGGAGAAGTCCGTACAACAGCTCAAAAACATTAATTATTAATTTATCGTTTATACTTTCTATTGAGATAAACCGCCTCAGCCCGTCGTTTACGCCCGTCACTTCAATATTTATGTTGCTTAAAATATCTTCGCCGTAAAGTCCTTTTATTGTTTCAAACCCTTGCTCTACCGGCAAAAAATTTTTGCTGCCCGCCTGAAAGTGAAGATGATCCGGCGCCGATGCACCGCACTTAGGACCGTTGTAAAACACGCTGTAATGTTTTGACAAATCTTTACTGAAATTTAAAAGTTTCCTAAAATGGCCTTTAATGGCCTGAGGGAAATGATTTATATTCGGAAGCGTAAAATGTTCATCAAAAATTGGGAACGGGTTACAAACAATTAAATATTCATGTTCATACAAAATTCCTTTTTGTTCCGGCGGAAGATTTGAGTAGCACAAAAAACATTCTCGTTCTTTTATCGATTTGTTATCTGTTTTTGCCTGGGTTGAAGTAATTCTGTTCGGATTATATTGAAGTTTTATTTTGAAACCGTTAAAATTTATTTCCCGGAATTTGGTATCGGCCAAAGATTGTGTCCCCTTTTTAAGAAGCGGCCACTCATGTTTTTGTTTTTCAAACAATAGTTTGGCAGCGTCCGCAACGGCGCCGCTTTTAAACAAAGAACCGGCTTCGGGGTAATCGAATAAAACTTTATTGAAATTTTCTTCCTTATAATGTTTGTAAGAAGCCATATAAATTTTGTTAGAATGAAGAGCTCAGTTGTTATTTAAATTTTTTAACTGGCGCGCTAAAATTTCGAATGTTCTGATTCTGTCTTTATATGTATTGTTTGCGTTTACCTGTTCAACGGTTAAGTCGGAATCAGTGTTGCCTTCCCATCTTCTGCAAAGATAGAGAGGCTCATAAATCCTGCCGATTTTATACTCCCTGGAAATTTCAAGACCAACAGCATAATCCTCGCCGTAGCAAACGTTCGGGAATTTTATTTTTCTAATAACCGGCGTATAAAATGCTCTGGGCGCCCCAAGCCCGTTTATCCTGAGTGCATTATTTCTTCCGTTTTCATGCGTCCATTCTTTATGATCAATAAGTCCGGGCGGAATTTCGTTCAAGCCGAAGTCTGTTAGCTTATACGAGCCTATAACCATTGCGCATTTTTCATCCGTGAATTTATCAACGATTTTTTGCAACGTAAATTCATCCGAATAAAGATCATCGCTATCCAGTTGAACTGCGTATTTACCGCAGCTGGTATGCATAATTGCTTCGTTCCAGCACCCGCCTATCGACAAATCTTTTCTGTCCGGTATATGATGAATAACATTTGGGTGCTTTAAGGAAAGATCATGCAGAAGCTCGCTTGTACCGTCGGTTGAGTAGTTATCAACCACAATAATATTAAAATTGAAATTGGTCTTCTGGCGTGCCGCCGAGTTAACGGCATCGGTAATTGTTTTAGCCCGGTTTTTAACCGGGATAATTACGGATGCTTCCGATACAAATTTTTCTTTATCGCCTGGAAGGTTTTTAAACTCCGGTTTTAACCAGGCCCCAATCTGTTTTAAATGTTCGGTGGCAACTCTTTCATATTCAAGTTGAACTTCCCTGTTTTGGGGATTTACATAATCAAAATTCTTTTCGCCAGATTTTCGTGCGTCATGCAAAATTGAAGTATATAAATTTTCCGGTATTCTAACCACCGGGTAAGCTCTCGAAACAAATAACCGGAAATCATAAAGCCCGGAAAATTTATAACTGTGATTGAGATTTCTTGAATAGTCGTTTAACGTACGTTTTGTTGTAAGAATAAATGGACCGAAATTAAAATCGTCACGTATGCTGCCGAATTGATAATCGATTGTTTTATGGGGAAATTTTTTCCCATCTTTTTCCTGGTAGTAATCGGAATAAACTATTCCCGCCATTGTTGCTTTGGCAACGTTTAAAAATCTTTCAAGTACAAACTGACCAGGTATAACATCGGTAAACCCGTTTAGAATCAACGCGTATTCGCTTTTAGTACTTTTATTTATTTCTAAAATTGAGTTCGTGCTGTAAATTGAGTCAACTTTTATAACATTTAACCGAGCAGCCTCTGTTGAATTTGAGTCTGTGCTCAATAAGAATATTTTCCCAACAGCCGGATGACCAGTTAATTGTTCCAATAAATTTTTATATAAATTCAAACCGTTGAACGGAATGAAGACTGAAATTTTTTCTGCCATTCTGATAAATTAATTATTACTCAAAATTAACTGGAAATTATTTTAAAATGAAGATTTTCTGATCAAACAAAATTTTTACTAAGAAATTCCCCTTAACCACTGTATTAATTTTTCGTTTTAATTGTTGTCTTATAAATATCAATAACTTTATTAGTCAACAACTCAAGGTCAAAATATTCAACCGCCCTTTTTCTTGCCGCAGCTCCAAACAATAATCTTTTCTCGGGTGAAGTAATTAATGTTTCAATTTTATCTTTAAGATCGGAATCGTTTTTAACTTCGAACAAAAGTGATGTTTCATTATCAACCGCTATATCAAGCACCCCGTCGCAATTGGAGCATACCGATGGCTTGCCCATTGCCATTGCCTCTGCTAATGCAATTCCGAACGCCTCGTTGTGCGAAGGGAATACAAAAATATCCATCGCCGCAATTGCCTCGGGGGTATCGCCCCTAAACCCTGTAAAGACGACATTGTTTAATTGGTAATCTTCAACCATCTTTTTAATTGAATCTGCATACCCGCTTTCGCCCCGGCTTGCTTCGCCAACTATAAAAAATTTGAGGTTATTAAATTTTTTGTCCAACTCCTTTGCGGCGCGTAAAAATTCTTCATGGCCTTTACCCGGGCTAAGCCGGGCAAGCATCCCGATAACAAGCTCGTCGTCTTTTACCTCAAACTCATTCCTAACTTTTTTACTGTCAACCGCAACCGGATTAAAAAGCCTTGTGTTTATTCCGTTGTGAAGCAGTAAAATTTTTTCTTCGGGTAAGGAGCATGTGTCCAGCAAATTTTTTTTAATCACGTTGCTAATTGCAAATGCGTATGTAAGTCTGTTATAAAGCCACCGGTGAAGCCTATCTTTCTTTACTATAAAAGAACCCACCTGCTTTGTCAT
>DAIERC010000505.1 GCA_027347125.1 Ignavibacteriales bacterium | reverse complement strand
AAATGAAAAATTATCCGGTACAATTATCCAGTAATTATAAATATCAGTATACATGACAAAAACTTTTTAAATCATATAACACTAATAGTCTAAATTTTATCGTTCTCGGAAAATTTTGTTACCAAATCGAAAATATTTTTTTACGATCAGGCGTCCCTCTTTATGAAATAAAAACTTTTAACTCATGTTCGAAATTTACTTAATGTGAACTTAATAGAGTGGGAGAGCAAATATAGCCTCACCTTCTCCCGCTCAGAGAAAATCGACTACTATATAATATATACAGAAAAATAGTTAAAGTGAATATTATTGTTATTAAGTGGCTGCAATTCTTGTGTTTATATATCTTAAAAAATCTAATCGTTTTCAATATTGACTTTAAATAATTAATTACTATTACCAATTTGGCTAATATATTAATTTTTAATGCCCATGTATCACAAATAACTTTATGCTGACCGCTCAGCAATTAAAGGGCTATATGAAGTTCTTTGTCTTAAATCTATATATTTTAATACAATAATGATGTTATGCCCGTCAACATCTCATCCATATATTTCGAGCCGGCGGAAAATTTATAGCTATGCAATTCATATCTGTTCAAATTAAAAGAACCCGCTCCGGCCAAGGGCTTGTCAACAAAATCCCTATCTTAAAAATAATCGGGGTTTTAATGCCGGCCCCTAGTACCGGGTTGTTTACAAACTTATTTTGCGTAGCGGTTAAATAATTTTAAACCCTGCCGGCATCCATATTTTTTTGATGCGTGCAAATATTACTTTTATATTTAATAGTTGATTTGATTAAAATACGGCCGTACGGCAATCTATATATTTTATTAAGGCACTTGAAATATGAAAATTATTGTTGATGAAAACATCTCGTTCGGTAAAGAAGCGTTTTCGCAATTCGGCAGCGTTCAATTAATGCAAGGCAGACAAATAAACAATTCATCGTTAAAGGACGCCGACGCTTTAATAGTAAGATCGATAACACGTGTTGACGCGGACCTTCTTAAAGACACGCCGGTTAAGTTTGTCGGCACCGCTACTATTGGCACCGACCACATCGACCTGGACTATCTTAATTCCAGCGGGATAACCTTTTCCGATGCAAAAGGATGTAATGCCAATGCTGTGGCCGAGTATGTTTTTACTTCAATAATGTATAATTGTGTAAAACACGGAATTACACTAAAAGACAAAACTATAGGTGTTGTCGGTATCGGCAATATCGGCAGCAGGATTGTACGTCTTTCAAAAGCTATTGGTTTAAAAGTAATACAAAACGATCCCCCGCTTAAAAGGAAAACCGGAAGCCCGGATTTTAAAGAACTTAATGAAATTTTTAGCGCCGATATAATTACCTTACACGTTCCGTTAAATAAAGAAGGAATCGATAAAACAGTTCATCTGTTTGATGAGGCTAATCTTAACAAACTAAAGGACGGCGCCGTCTTTATTAATGCGTCAAGGGGACAGGTAGTTGATAACGAAGCATTGAACCGCCTGCTTAATAAAAAGAATCTGATTGTTACTCTTGATGTATGGGAAAACGAGCCGGTTATTAACACGGGTCTTCTGGAAAAAGTAAGTTTGGCCTCGCCGCATATAGCAGGTTATTCGCTTGAAGGAAAGGTTAATGGTACGGTAATAATTTATAACGCGCTTTGTAATATGCTTGGTATTAAGCCTAACTGGAGCCCCGTAATGCCTGTTATCGAAAGCAATACGGTTTCACACTTAAGGTCAGCCGGTATCGAAGAAGATATTCACAAAATTTTTTCAGTCATTTATGATATAAGCAAAGACGATGTGGCTACCAGGAAAATACTTAGTATGCCGGTTGAAGAAAGAGGAAAATATTTCGATCTTTTAAGAAAGAATTATCCTTTGAGAAGGGAATTTATAAATTATAAAATAAAATTTGAAGATAACGATAGTCATCTTTATGAAATACTAAAAAGCTTCAGGTTCAATTTCATCTGATTCGTAATAAGTTAAGCAGCCGGTAAGAATAGAAAAATAAATCTGTTTTTTAATTCCCTATTTTCAAACGCTATAGAACTTTTCTCTTGGTGTTAATCTGTGTAACCTGCAGCTAAAATAACTAATGCTAAAAGTAGTTAGGGTTTAACAGACAATGATCTTGCAACCATGCACTTATGCACACACTTTACTCGGCGTAACTTTTCACTTTTTATTTAGCCGGAACTCTATAGGTAAAATCATCTGCACTTTTACCGGTTTGCCGTTTATAATTCCCGGTCTAAACTTTGCGTAGAACACAGCAATTTTAGCCGACTCATCACAGCCGTACCCGATTCCCTTAATCACCTCGGCATTGGTAACTTCACCGTACCGGTCGATAAACGCTTTTATTTCCACCGTACCCTGAATATTGTTTTTCCTGGCATATTCCGGGTAAACAAGTTTTTTCATTATCGCCTGCATACCTCCCACAGGTTCGGGCATTATCTCCGCGGTTAACAAATACGATGAACCGGTTGTATCGTTATTTTCTTTATAAGAAGGCGGCACCGGTGTTTCCGCGGCTTTTTCTTTGAGGCTTGCAACTTTTTGATTGTTGATATTTTTCCCGTTTTCTTCTTCGACTTTTGTTGAATCGGTTGACACCGAATCTGTTACAACCGGATTTTCATCAGGAACGAGCATACCGTTATTATATATAATATCTTTAATATACCTGCCGGTGCTGTCAAACAGCGAAGTTGGTCCTTCCCTTTTGCCGCTTTCAACATTGAACATAACTTTCATCTTGCCGTTATCGTAATATTCTTTTACCAAACCTTCCACCTTGCCGTTTGCGTATGTAAGCTCCTCTTTTAATTTACCGTTAGGGTAATAAAATTTGGCGCTGCCTTCGCGGATATTGTTTGAATAATTTATTTCCGATTTTAAAGTATCGCCGTTGTTATAAAAGCTTTTTATCAATCCCTGCTGGGAAAAAGAAATTGTTGTAATGAAAAAGATTATCGAACATGTTAATATTGTTTGCCGCATTGCCGTATTTTTTTTCCGCAAAGATAATATTTAATCGCGAATAATAAGAGGCATTAATACCGCTGTAAGAAAAGAAAGTGATGCAAGTAAAACAAAAAAATATCCTACTTCGGCATCATACTGCAAAATGTTAAGCTGTGTTAAGATGTAATTCCAATCGTGGTAAACTTTGTTACCGCCTAGCAGCGGAAGCTTTCGGGCGGCCGCGTCGGCTGCGTATACGGATATGTTCAATAAATTTTGTCCAAGCCACAACAACCCGATTTGCACGCCGGTGCGGTAATTATTTTTAAAAAAGAACCAGGCTATAAGTGAAGGTATAATTATTTGCATTAATGTTCCGCCC
>DAIERC010000488.1 GCA_027347125.1 Ignavibacteriales bacterium | reverse complement strand
TAATGAAATGTGATTTTTTTATTTACCAACGAAAAAACCGACCATGTAACGGAGCTGCCAACTATTAATACGTCACCTTTATTCTTTATAAAATCGATCGACGAAAAATCTCCTGTGCTTACAAGTATAACTAGGCCCAGAAATGAAACTATGATACCAATTGTTTGCGAACCCGAAATTTTTTCTTTGAAGAATAGCAATCCGAGAATTGCCATAAATACCGGTGTGATGCCGATGATCCACCCGGTGTGAGATGCAGTTGTCCATTGCAGTCCCGTTACCTGTATCCAAAGATGAAAGCAAGCGATGGCGGCCAGAATTAAAATCCAGCCATGGTCTCGAAGGTTAACGGCAAAACTATTTTTCTTTTTAATTGCCACTATAGCAAGGAAGGCAATTCCAAGCAACTGTCTAACAAAAACAATTACAACTGGGGGTACTTCTCGAAGTAAATCTTTTGTTGCAATAAACGAAAAACCCCATACAACAACCGCAAAAAGAGGTTTCCAGATTAATGCAAATTGTGATTTGTTATCTGTACCGGACAGCTTGTTTATCATGCTCTATTTCTTGAGCTTATTCGAGTTTCTATATTTATTGTAGGGTAAAACATGTTTGAAAATTTTTCATCATCATAGACCACTCCTTCTAGAAAGAGACCGGAAGGCGGGGCCGTATACTTAGCAGGCGTGGGAGAATTATGTTCCAGAAAATAAACTAAGTCTTTCTCCGTAAGTTTTCCGCGTCCAACTTCAACAAGAACACCAATAATTCTTCTAACCTGCTTCCACAAAAAGTGAGAGCCGATAATACGAATTAAAATTAAATCACCTTCTTCCTTCATTTGAACATCTTCGATTAATACTTTTGTTGACTTTTCTAAGTCGTCTTTATCCGAGAACGAAACAAAATCGTGCATTCCAATAAATTGCTTCGAAGCTTTTTTCATCTTTTCAAAATTAAGCTCATCTTTAATCCACCAGACAAACGGTTTACCGAAAGCAGTCCTTCTTCTCGAGATTTGATAAATATAACTTCTTCTTTTAGCGTCGTAACGAGCGTGAAATTTTGGGTTCGCCTTTTCCACTTCCAGAATAGAGATGTCCGAGGGAAGTTCATCATTAAATTTCATCCGTATAATTTCCGGCGCAAGCATTGTTTTAACTTCAAGATGCGCAACCTGGCAAAGAGCGTGAACGCCGGCATCGGTTCTTCCCGAGCCGTATATTTCTATTTTCTCTCCTTTACCGCGCGAATGAGCGCCGGTAAAAATTTTTTCAGCGGCTTCGTAAAGTTTGCCTTGAACAGACTTACTGTTTTTTTGCATCTGCCAGCCGCTGTATCGAGTGCCTTCGTATTCTATATAAAGTTTGAAACGGGACATTAGCTTATATCACCTACTAAAAAATTAATCTCGTCTTTTAAGATGTTTACCTTAAGCGGAATTTTTCCAATCATTTCGCCGTCGGCTTCAATTAAACATTCTTTCCCTATAGGTTCTATTAAACAATTTTCAACTTCAGAGTACAAAACGCCAGGATGCTGAATTTGCAAACCCTTTCTAATGCGTGAAAGATTTTTTAAGTAATCAAAAAGACTGACTTCGCCGGCAAGCGTAACTGCGATTTTTCCATCGTCAACCTTTGCGCTGGGAGCAATGCATAAACCGCTGCCGAAATATTTTGCGTTAGCTAAACAAAGAATTAAAACGTTCCCCGACCAATTAAAATTATCGGAAGTTACTTTTATTTTTTTTCTTTGATAACTAAGAAAAGTATTTATCGTAGCGGCAAAGAAGGAAATGTTCGGTCCGTATGTTTTATGACCTTCATTTACTTTTTTTGCAACTTCGGCACCAAGTCCAACATCGGTAATGTTTATAAAATATCTCAGAGTGTCTTCGCCCTTCATGCTTTTAAACTCAAGCTTGCCGATGTCAATTTTTCTTGGGCTATGTCTATCGATAAGAGCTTGAAGATCAGAAATGTTTTTAGATAACTTCATCGTTCTGGCAAAATCGTTTCCGCTGCCCACCGGCAGTAAGCCAACAATTAAATCTTTTCTTTTTTCTTTCTGAACACGCATTACGCCATTTACAACTTCGTGCATAGTGCCGTCTCCGCCAACGGCAATTAGATAATCTGTTCCTTCAAGTATTGCTTCCTCGGCTAGTTCTTCGGCTTCCCGGCTGGATTTAGTAGCCTTGAAAATAACCTCATAGTCTTTAGAAAAATACTTTTCCGCTTCGTGTTCCAGCTTGTATTTATTTAAATGGAGACCGTGTGCAACAAAAGATATTTTTTTCAAATCAGTTATCCGGCATTAAAAAACTTTATTTATTAATTAATATAAACTTCGCGAAAGTTAAACGGCAACATCAATTTTCATTACGGCTTCATCGGTAATACATCCTTTACCATAAATACCGGCGAAGTTTCATAATCCATCATTGCGTTTATCAATTTAACTTTTTCATAGTTATAAAAATCGCTTGCCAAAATATCTTTTTCAGAAATAATTCCGTCTCTTAAAAGCTCTGCGCGTTTTGTTCCTATCAATAATGGGTGTAGCGGTGTATGCCACTCTTTACCATTGAACATGACAATGTTTGAAAAGTGTGTGTCCGTAACTCTCTTTTCTTTGACTATTATAATCGCGTCATGTTCGCTGCAGTTATTTTCTTTTAATAATTTTTCAAAACCTCTTCTGTCGTTAAACTTGTAGGAGTATTCTGTATCGTCGCCGCGTACAAGTTTTAGAGTTTTGATATTTCGCTGTTTGTACGCTAGCCATTCAATTTTATTTATTTCCTCCGCGTAAGTTATTCTGCACTTAAACAACCCTTTGCCCGCATAATCCGGAATATTTAGAATTTCTTCAAGATGTATTTCATCAACCGGCCCGAATAAATCTTTGCGTGCCCGATTCAACCTCTCGGAGTGTAAATCAACATTAAATATTTTTCCGTCGAATACTTTAATTGCTTCTGTTAATTGGCACATAAACTTTATCTAT
>DAIERC010000483.1 GCA_027347125.1 Ignavibacteriales bacterium | reverse complement strand
GGGCAACGGACATAACATCGGCTTGCATTGCCGTACTGGTTGTCTTTCTTCTTACAAGAAAAAGTCCGGCGGTAAATAAAAGTTAATTTAAAGATTACCTGTTTATCCGGGTAACAACTAAGCTATATCAATTTTTGTATTTCAAAATTCTTATTCAAATCCCAATTTTGTAACCTTGAGTGATACACTCGTTTTACTTATTTTTATCATCCGATTATTCTTAAAGATTTCTGGGAATAATTTATTATTCCGATTAGATTAACATCCGCAAAAATTTAATGCTGTTGCTGTATTAACTATCCGGAAATATTTAGACAACAAACAAGATTGTATTTTGGCAAAGCGAAATAAAATTATCAGGAAAAACGGAACACTTGCGGCAATAATTATACTTATGTCTGCGATTGATTTACTGGCACTTTATTATTTTAAATATCAAAATCAGGACATACCGTTTTCCGGCTTCAGCATTTCTTATCTTGGTAATATCATAAATATGATATTTACTGCTATACTTATACTGGGAATAATCTTCTACACATTTTTAACGAGGCACGGTTTTAAACCCGGTTTCCTTATTTCATTTACTATTATTCTTAATGTTATACTTTTACTTGCCGTAATAAGTACCAAAATTCACCTGCCGCTTCCTAATATTTATATACTTGATCATCCGCTTCATAAAATTTTTATAGGCGCTTTGTTTTCGTTGTACCAGTTTATCCAATTTATTTTCATGTCGATCTTGTGGTACAGCGTTATCGGCAGAGAGCTTGTTATTCTAAGAGCGATAGTTAATTCCGTTGTTATAGTGGCCCTTTTGCTTGTACTAACATTTTTATTTATTAATATTAAAAAGACCAATGTTAAGAATACGGGAAATAAATCCGGTAAAGAGAACGTTGCTGTAGTACTGGGTGCGGCTGTCTGGTCGCATAATTCTCCGAGTCCGAGCCTGGCTGCAAGAGTTGATAAAGCGTTTGAACTATATAAAAAGGGAATTGTAAATAAAATTCAACTTACCGGAAGCAATGCGCCGGGCGAAATGAGCGAAGCCGAAGTTGCTTTTAATTATTTAAAAATGGAAAATGTTAAAAGCTCGGATGTGTGGCTTGAAAATAATACAGTATCAACATTGGAACAAATTAGGTTTATACGCGACAGTTTACTTACAAAAAAGAATATCGGCAAAGTTATTATCGTTTCAGACGCTTATCATCTTACACGCGTAAGAGAAATGTGTAAGTTTTATAAAATAAAAGCCGGCGTGGCGGCTTCCGATTTAAAGCTAAGTTTTGAAAATAATTTATATTATAAATTGAAGGAAAGCATCGCTTTGCTGGTGTTTTGGTTATTCGCTTTGTAAACTGCTTTTTATTTCTCTGCGAAATACATTAGATTGCAAGTGAAAAAATTTAATAATTTAATTTAAGACAATAGATTTATTTTTATAAACTTCTATCGTTCTTTCAAATAATATACGTTATAAGGAAATGACTCAAAGATTTAAAAGAAGAACCGTAAGAGAAAAAACTTTGCAGATACTTTATGCTTACACAATGAATAAAGAATCTCTTAGCGCTTTAATAGACGGAATGCTTTCCGATGTTCCGGACAAAGCCGACCGCGATTATGCCAACGATCTTGTAAACCGCGTTATTATTCATAAAGATGAACTTGATAAAATGATTAAAGAGCGGGTTGATAACTGGGAAATGAACAGGATAGCCCTTATCGACAAACTCTTACTGAGAATGGGTATTTGCGAACTTTTATATTTTCCGGACATTCCTCCCAAGGTATCTATTAACGAAGTAATAGAAATTGCCAAAATATACAGCACTGCCGGAAGCGGTAAATTTATTAATGGTATACTTGATGCTGTTTTATCGGAGTTGAAAGACGCCGGAAAGTTAAATAAAACAGGCAGGGGACTGATGGAAGAAAGTATATCAAAACAATTCCCCAAGAAATGAGCTCATGAAATCAAAAAGCAAAATTTTTTTCTGGACACTTTTTGATTTTGCCAACACTGCTTTTTCCGTAATTGTTGTTACGGTTATTTACTCAAAATATTTTTCAAACTATGTTGCCGGCGGTAAAAAATGGCTATGGGGCCTGTCGGTAAGCATTTCTATGGTTATAGCCGCGCTGCTAAGCCCGCCGCTGGGCGCTGTTGCCGATGTTTCCCGGAACAGGAAAAGATTCTTACTTATTTTCACGCTTGTTTCGGTTGTTTGCACCGCGTTGATGTTTTACGTTCATAAAGGCGATATTTTTTTCGGCGCCCTGCTTTTTATTCTTGCCAACATAGGCTTTGAGGCCGGCCTGGTTTTTTACGATGCATTTCTTCCAAACTTAACCGAAAAGAAAAACTTCGGACGGGTTTCCGGATACGGCTTCGCGATGGGATACGTGGGTGCGCTGGCGGTTTTATTAATTGTTATGCTTATCCTTCCTCAGCAAAGCTCGCCCGATTATTATTTTTATATTCGCTTATCGTTTGTTATTGCGGCTGTATTTTTTCTTTTCTTTTCCATACCGCTTTTCCTGTTTGTAAGCGAACCGAAAATTACCACACCGTTTACAGGCTCCGCATTTAAAACCGGTATGAAGAAAAGCGCCGAAACTCTTAAAGCTTTGTTTGTACATCGGCAGTATCCTTCTATATCAAGATTTTTGCTCGCCTTCTTTTTATATAACGACGCTATTATAACCATTATCGCTTTTGCTTCCATATTTGCATCCAACATATTAAAAATGAATGACGACCAGGTAATATTTTTTTTCGTAATAGTACAAAGTACCGCTGTTATAGGTTCATTCATATTCGGTATTGTATCCGATCATGTCGGTCCGAAAAAAACAATTACAATTACCTTGTTCATCTGGCTTGGCGTTATAGCTGGCGCATTTTTTGTACAGACTGTTTTTCAATTTTATCTTGTAGGCCTTACAGCCGGCACGGCAATAGGGTCATCGCAATCGTGCAGTAGAAGCTTGATGGCGCTGCTTACGCCCAAAGAAAGGGAAGCGGAGTTCTTCGGTTTTTACGATGGCTTGTTCGGAAAATCTTCTGCCGTTATTGGTCCGCTTTTTTACGGTATAATTTCGGACATATCAAACGAAAGATTTGCGGCTCTTGCTATCGGACTGTTCTTTTTAGCGGGTTTAATTATTCTTCAAAAAGTTGAAGCGCCTAATATTAAAGATAACCGTGAGCCTGCCGTTGCGAAATCTTAACCTAAAGAGCTTTCATTACAATCATAGTCAAATCATCGTGCGGCGGTGAACTCTCGGTGAAAAGGGAAATGTTATCCAGTATGGCTTCCTGAATTTCTTTTGATGATTTTGTCTGGTTTTTTATTATCGTGTTTTTAA
>DAIERC010000477.1 GCA_027347125.1 Ignavibacteriales bacterium | reverse complement strand
CTTTCTTAACCCATTCTTTAACTTCCAAAATTTCCGGGATGTTCGCGCCTCTTGCAATTACTTCCTTTCTTTCACGAAGCAAATCGAGAACCTGAATTAAGGCGTGAAACCTGTTGCATCCTCTTGATTTGGAATAGAGGTTAACGAAATCCCACGCATCGCGCGCATACTTGGAAACTTTTTGAAGATCCCAATATTTTATTGTAGTTTGGCAGAAACATTCTTTGTGCTTAATTTCCATGGTATCAAAAGCACAGCCGTCCGAATCAATTCCGATAAAGAATTCTTTTTCGGGTTTTAAATCTTGAAGTACTTTATGTGGATCATTGCTCATTTTTATTCTTTCTGATTTTATTTTTATAAATGATTAATATGCTTCCGGCGTATAGTTTGGTAATTTCTTTTCTGCAAAAACCTGCTTGAATCTTGCGAATCTTTGTCTCCCGTTTATTATTGGAACGGAAACCCAATCTTCACCAATTAGCGGACGGACATAATTTAAGAAATCATCAGTTACGTCAATCCTGTTTTTTGCAATCCATTTTTCCGGAAAAAATCTTTCGGACAAAGCAACTTTTTCAAGAGGAACTTTATCATAAGTAACGTTATAAATTATTCCGGGTGTTCTTAAAATTGTAGCCATCCAGCCGTTGCCGTCGTAAAGCGCAACTTCAACTGCTTTTTGCCCGACTTTATATGCTTCATCAAGATCAACGGTAGAAGCGTAAATCATCGTATCGCGCTGGTCTGTTCCCATTACCTGGCCGCGCGCTGCGCCTTTGGCTTTAATACCTTTTTCATTCAGATAATTTACAACCGCCTGATAAACCGAAACTTTGCTTGAGCCGAAGGAAGTATGCCCGAACGCATCTTTTACTTCACCGATTTTTCCAACGTCAAAACCCTCGCTTATAACAACAATGCACCTGCCGTCCTTGGTTAGCTGATCGTTAACATTATCGGCAAGTTCTTCAAGAGTTATTTTTGATTCCGTTAAATAAATCTGAAGCGGCATTTCGCGTTTCGGGTCAGCCAGCCTTGCCGCCGCCGGAATGTAACCTATTTTTCTTCCCATCGCTTGGATAACAAGAACGGGATCTGCGGGCGAGGATCCCATATTTTCCTCATTTGCATTTTGTACCAGATGAGACCAGTACCTTGCAACACTTCCGTAACCCGGGGTATGATCGATTAACTTGAACTCGCTGTCGCCTACGTCGTTATCAATTGTTTTGGGAACACCGGTTGCTACCAGATCGATTCCTTTTTCATTTGCAATCTGGCTTACTTTGTAAGCTGTATGCTGGGAATCGTTTCCTCCGATGTAAAAGAAGTAACCGATATTGTGAGCTTTAAAAATTTCAATTACTCTTTCAAAATCTTTTTGTTGTTTGTCTTTTAATTTGTAACGGCAGGTTCCAATGCTTCCCGCGGCGGGTGTAATTCTTAGCAGGGCTATTTCCTCTTCAGCCTGCGCCGACAGATCAATTAACTCTTCTTTAAGAACTCCTTCTATGCCATGCCATCCGCCGTATATTTTTCCGAACTTATCCGGAAACATTTTGCATGTATCTATTAATCCTCTTAAAGAATTATTTATTACCGGAGATGGACCGCCAGATTGGGCAACTAATACGTTTTTTATCATGGTCGCCAGCACTCCCTTCTTAAATTAATTTATAAACTATAAATAAATTAAAGATAATATCCGATTCACTTCTTTTCCTATTTCTCCGTTTACTGCAGGTTCCGTATTATGCAACACCGCATCGGAAAAATCCTCAATCAACGGGAGATGAAAATTAGGATGCGGAGGATATTCTTCCGTCATCTCACCGGATTTGTTTTTAATTATTAACGTGCCTTTGTTCAGAACAGGAACATGGATAGAACCCTTGCTGCCGAATACCGTTAATGTATCCTGCGGTTCAAGAGCAGCATGAGTAACGTTTAATACGGCTGTTGCGCCGGAATCAAAATTAAATACTGCCGTTGCGGTATCTTCCACTTCTCTTTTGAAAAGGACATTGCTCAGAAACCCCTCGACAAAATTTATATTGCCTAATAAATTTAAAAGCACTTCAATCCTATGGCAGCCGAAGTCGAACATCGGCCCTCCACCAGCTTTTTCTTTTTCAAGAAGCCAGTAACGCGGCTCTCCGGGTTTGGGATTAAAATATTCAAAAGCGTTTATTTGAACATGAACTACTTTACCTATTTCATCATTTTTAATTAATTCTTTTATTCTTTTTATTGCCGGGTAAAAATGCCTGTAGTATGCAATCCCAAATTTAACGTGATGTTTTCTACAGGTTTCCGTCATTAAATTTGATTGCTCATTGTTCAATGCTATGGGCTTTTCACAAAGCACATGCTTTCCCGCCTCGGCGGCGGCAATTGTGATAGGCGCATGAAGATAAACAGGAGTGGCAATATAAACTGCATCAATTTCAGGATCGGCTAAAAGTTGATGCCATGTTTTATACCATTTGGAAACGTTAAATTCTTTTGCGAACGATTCGGCAAGATTAAAATCCGAACGGCTGACGGCAATGAAATCGCTATTATCCAGATCTCTTAAAGCCGGCGCAATTCGTTTACGGGATATATCGCCGCAACCGATAAGTCCCCATTTAAGCTTTAGCAAATCATCTCCATAAAAATTTTTCGATACGATTGTACACAGATAGAAATCTATAATCGATTATTTGAGCAACCTAAATGTAGGTTTAATATAATAAGTTCTCGATAAAGTAATCGTTTAAGAAAAAATAGAATAATTTTATTTAAAAGTCGAGTTCATGGCAAAAATTTATACAATATTTAATCTTATCGATAAAGAAATTTCTTCGCTATACTTAATTTTCCGGTAAAGTTTTTTTGCGCTATTTAAAAATCGAACGGGATATACTTCCGGTTTTCAGGCACATCTTTAAACAAAGAAGTATTTCTCCCGGTAATTCTATTGTTGTTCACCGCTGTTGTAAACGCTTTTTTGCTGCCGATTATTATCATCAAACTTTTTGCTCTGGTTACGGCGGTGTAAAGAAGATTTCGCTGAAGCATAATATAATGCGAGTTTACAAGCGGCAGAATAACGCACGGGTATTCGCTGCCCTGACTTTTATGTACGGTTATTGCGTAGGCAAGAGTTAATTCATCAAAATCTTCTTCCTTGTACGCAATCGTTTTGTTATTAAAATTTATAAAATATGTTTTGTTTTTAACTTCGGGTTTAATAATGCCCCAGTCGCCGTTAAAAACATCTTTATCGTAATTATTTATTACTTGCATTACCTTATCGCCCGGCTTGTAATCGAAATGCCCGTGTTTCAACAAAGATTTATTGCCGTTCAAACCATCCTGTAAAATGTTATTTAAGCTCTTAGTGCCGTTGGTTCCTTTATTCATGGGGCTTAATACCTGAATATCGTTATACGGGTCTAAGCCGTATTTTGCAGGAAGAGTTTCTTTGCAAAGTTGAAGAATGTGTCCGCCAATTTTACTCTCGTCGTTTTCTTCAATAAAAATGAAATCATTTTTAATACCGGGCGCGAAGAAAGATATTTCGCCTTTTAATATCCGGTGTGCCGCTATTATAATTTCACTTTCTTTAGCCTGCCTAAATATTTTTGTTAAAGTTGTTATTGCAAGTATATCCGATTCAATTAAATCTTTTAAAATATTGCCGGGCCCAATTGAAGGAAGCTGATTTGCATCACCCACTAAAATTAAACTTGTATTATCATCAACGGCTTCAAGAAGGTTGAACATTAAAACGGTGTCTATCATTGAAACTTCATCAACTACAACCAGGTCTGCTTTTAAACGATTTTCGACGTTGCGGTTAAAAACACGCTGAATGGGATTATATTCCAATAACCTGTGAATCGTTTTGGCTTCTTTGCCTATTACTTCCGTCATTCGCTTTGCAGCGCGGCCGGTTGGGGCGGCAAGTAATATTTTTTTCCCTTCTTCCTCATAGACGGTAATTATTCCTTTTAAAGTTTCGGTTTTTCCGGTACCAGGCCCGCCCGTTAAAACAAAAACTTTATGCTCCAACGATTTTTTTATCGCCTCTATTTGTTCGTCGCTGTAATTAGCATGTAATTTTTTTACGATATTTTTTATTGAATTGCCGGAAGAAGTTTCGATTTGATTTAGTCTGCGGATATTATTTTCTATACCTCTTTCAGAAAAATAAAGAGA
>DAIERC010000467.1 GCA_027347125.1 Ignavibacteriales bacterium | reverse complement strand
TCTTCCGGGTTATTATATGTTGAAGGCCCGCCGTGCGGAGAAACAGGCACCATACATCCGGATACTTTAATGCCCATGGCCTTAAACCTCCCGGTAATATTTTTCAATAGCTCAACATTAATATCCCCCTGACTGTTTCCTTCAAGGTAAATCCTTTCAGGTTTTACGGGCGCAAAATATTCCATCGTTTTTTCGAACTGCGCTGGATCAGCCAGAAGTTTTTCTACATCAGAATGAGTAAAAAATATTGCGTACTTTAAATGTGTCCATCCATTATTCATAGATGCATCTCCATTTTTGTTTTGAGCGCGAGCTGGATTTACAATTAGAAGAAGGGAAAAAATTAGAGCGGCAGCCCATGAGAGTAATGATTTTGAAAAAACATTTTTCATTGTGCCTCCTTGTTGTTTTATTTATAAAGGAGAAAAATAATTTTGTGGACCGGACATCGAATCTTATAAACCGGCTAATTCAAAATTTCGGCCGGGATTTTTAGTGATGAAATAGATAAATAGTTAAATAGAAGCGATCAAATTATATTTAAATTTATTTGTTTCGCTCTTTAAGCGCAACATTGCCGGCTATTTCATTCTCTGCCACTCCGTAAATTTCCATTACCTCAACGCAATCTGCTATTTCCATTTAATTCATTTTAATAAAAATTTTTTACACCCCGGTTTAATTTTTAATCTATTCTTTGATGCGAATCATCTTTATAAAATCTTTATATAATCAGCATACCTCTTTACAGATAGTTTATAATATTAATTTTAAGTTTCATAAAAAAAAAGAGAGAGCCATGTTAGACACGATTTCATTAATTATAGCCTTTGTTCTGCTGGTTTACCTTGTAGTTACTTTAATCAAACCCGAAATTTTTTAAACGGATAATTTGCTATGAATTATTTGCATGATTTCCTTCAGTTATTATTATTTCTAATTCTTCTGATTCCCTTATCATACATTCTGGGAAATTTTTTCGCAAAAGTTTTTCAGGGTGAAAAACATTTTCTTCAGCCAGTTCTCGGAAAGTTTGAAAATTTCTTGTATCGTTTTTCGGGAATAGACACTCAACATCAGATGGATTGGAAGGAATATACCATCAACCTTTTGATATTTAATTTTTTCGGGTTCTTATTTCTAGTAGCTCTTCAATTAAGTCAACAATTTCTGCCATTTAATCCGCAGCACCTGCCAAAGGTAGATTTGCTCCTTGCGATTAATACGGCGGTAAGCTTTGTTACAAATACAAACTGGCAGTCCTACGCAGGCGAAACAACATTAAGTTATTTTGTCCAGATGGCAGGAATGGCTGTTCAGAATTTTTTAAGCGCAGCAACCGGAATTGCCGTTATGGTTGCGCTCATAAGAGGTATTGCCACAAGAAACGGAAAGACCATCGGTAATTTTTGGAACGATGTTACCAAGTCGGTATTGTATATACTCCTTCCTTTATCAATCATTTTTTCAATCATATTATTATCTCAGGGTGTAGTTGATACTTTTAGCCATTATGTAACGGCCGTTACAATCGAGGGGCAGAAACAAATTATTCCTTTAGGCCCGGTTGCGTCGCAAGTTGCGATAAAACAGCTTGGAACAAACGGAGGAGGATTTTTCAATACAAACAGCGCGTTCCCGTTCGAGAACCCTACACCGCTGTCAAATTTCTTAGAAGTGCTTTCTATTCTTCTTATACCCGCTTCGCTCGTTTTTACTTACGGAAAGATGCTCGGATCAAAAAAACACGCATGGACTATTTTCGGAGTAATGCTGTTTGTTTTTCTTGCCGGATTAGCAGTGTCTTATTATTCAGAGATTTCTTACAACCATGTCTTTAATACACAAAAAATAATGGAAGGGAAAGAATTAAGATTCGGAATATTCAACAGTGTACTCTGGTCAACAGCAACAACCGTGGCATCAAACGGTTCGGTAAACTCGATGATAAGCAGCCTCTCACCTATTTCAGGTTTAATAGCAATGTTAAACATACAGCTCGGTGAAATAATATTCGGCGGAGTTGGTGCGGGGCTTTACGGCATGTTTCTCTTTATAGTCATCACTGTTTTTATTTCAGGTCTTATGGTGGGAAGAACGCCCGAATATTTGGGGAAGAAAATAGAAGCATATGAAATTAAATGGTCAATACTAGCCGTGCTTCTTCCTAGTATAGCAATCTTGTTTTTTTCTTCCGTTGCGGTTGTAAGTAAAAACGGTTTATCCAGTTTGTTGAATAAAGGTCCGCATGGTTTATCCGAAATTTTATACGCTTTTACCTCAGCGGCCGGTAACAACGGCAGTGCTTTTGCCGGGTTAAATACAAACACTAATTTTTATAATATACTTATGAGTATAGCAATGTTAATCGGAAGATACGGGGTTATAGTGCCCGTATTAGCGGTTGCCGGAAGCCTTGTAAAAAAGAATATAGCCCCGGCTACTTCCGGAACTCTTGCAACGGATAATTTCATGTTTGCGTTTTTATTGGTAGCGGTAATTTTAATAGTAGGCGCATTAACTTTTTTCCCGGTGCTTTCCATAGGTCCATTCTTAGAACATTTGTTAATGCAAAGCGGAATAACATTTTAATCATCATTTTTATTTTGATATGGAAACGAAAAAAAATAGTAAAGCGTTATTTGATAAAAAGATAATATCAAAAGCAATTATAGATTCTTTCATAAAACTTAATCCTTTATCTCTAATAAAGAATCCGGTAATTTTCATAGTAGGAATAGGTGCGGCGCTTACCACCTTAATTTTCTTTACAGATTTATCCGAAGGTAATTTTTCCGCGTTTAATCTGCAGATAATGTTATGGTTGTGGTTTACCGTGTTATTTGCAAACTTCGCCGAAGCGGTTGCCGAAGGGCGCGGTAAAGCCCAATCCGAGAATTTAAGAAAATCAAGAACAAACACTATTGCAAGGAAGAAAACGGATGCCGGCGAAGTAAAGGTTTCGGCCATCGAACTAAGAATTGGTGATGTAGTAATATGCGAGACCGGCGACCTTATACCGGCAGACGGTGAAGTAATAGAAGGAATAGCAAGTGTTGACGAGTCTGCCATTACAGGTGAATCAGCGCCCGTAATTAGAGAAAGCGGCGGCGATAGAAGCGCAGTTACCGGCGGAACAAGAGTATTGAGTGATAATATTTTAATTAAAGTAACTTCTAATCCCGGTGAGACATATATTGATAAAATGATCGCTTTAGTTGAAAACGCTAAAAGGAAAAAGACGCCAAACGAAATTGCTTTGTCTATCCTTCTTTCCGGGTTATCAATAGTTTTTATTGTTGTGGTTGTCTCTTTAAAATTTTTCTTTAACTATTATCATATTACTCTAAGCCAGGATGTAAGCTCAGTTTCCATTCCGGTTTTAACATCACTGTTGGTTTGTCTAATTCCAACAACAATCGGCGGACTGTTGAGCGCCATCGGTATAAGCGGAATGGACAGGCTTCTCCAACACAATGTTATTGCTATGAGCGGAAGAGCAGTAGAAGCCGCCGGCGATATTGATGTTCTTTTGCTAGATAAAACCGGAACAATTACTCTCGGCAATAGAATGGCTACCGAGTTTATCCCGGCGCCCGGCATAAGCGAGAAATATCTTGCCGATGCAGCGCAGCTTGCATCTCTTGCAGATGAAACGCCCGAAGGCCGTTCAATAGTTGTTCTCGCGAAAGATATGTTCGGCATCAGGGAAAGAAATATTCATGAGCTTGACGCACATTTTGTCCCTTTCAGCGCACAAACGCAAATGAGCGGAGTGGATTTACCGGCAACGGAAAAATCTCATACGAAAATTATTCGCAAGGGATCTCTTGAAGCTATCAAACGATATATTTCGGAAGGAACAAAAATTGACCCCAATTCCCAAGGTAATTTTATGTTCACGCAAATGGTTGGTGTTGATATTGCCCTTGAGGGCGGAACACCGTTGATAGTTGTTGAGAATAAAAACATTCTAGGCGTAATTCAACTTAAAGACGTTGTTAAAGGAGGAATCAACGAAAGATTTGCCCAGTTAAGAAAAATGGGAATCCGCACAGTTATGATAACCGGCGACAACAAACTTACAGCTACTGCAATAGCTGCCGAAGCGGGAGTTGATGATTTCATTTCCGAAGCAAAGCCTGAAGATAAATTAAAAAGGATTAGAGACGAACAGTCAAGCGGCAAGATGGTGGGAATGATCGGCGACGGTACAAATGACGCGCCCGCGCTTGCGCAGGCAGATGTAGGCATCGCAATGAACAGTGGAACACAGGCTGCAAGAGAAGCCGGTAATATGATTGATCTAGATAGCAATCCGACTAAATTAATTGAAGTTGTTGAAATCGGCAAGCAATTATTAATGACACGGGGTGCGCTTACAACATTCAGCATCGCCAATGATGTTTCAAAATATTTTGCAATAATACCCGCAATTGCAATGTCGTTGTTTTCTACAAACGGTTTTAACGGCCCTCTATCGGTACTTAACATAATGCGACTTTCTTCGCCCCAAAGCGCAATTTTAAGCGCGGTAATTTTTAACGCATTAATAATTATTTTTCTTGTTCCCCTTGCGCTAAAAGGAATAAAATACAGGCCGGAAAGCGCAATTAATTTATTGAAGCGTAATATCCTTATTTACGGTGTAGGCGGATTAATAGTGCCGTTTATCGGCATAAAAATAATTGATCTAATTTTAACTTTTTTAAAACTTGTATAGGTTCTATATGTTATTTCCATCGGTTAAAAGCTCGTTAAAGTTTCTCATCATATTTACAGTTTTGCTCGGTGCGGCTTATCCTTTCGCAATTTATTTTGCCGGACAAATTTTCTTTCCGGATAAAGCAAACGGAAGTCTGTTTATTCAAGACGGAAAAATTAAAGGTTCATATTTAATTGCTCAGGAATTCAAAGATGATAAATATTTCCATCCGCGCCCGTCTGCTATTAATTATAACCCGCTTCCATCAGGAGCAAGTAATCTGTCTGAAACCAGTGCGCTCCTGTTGAAAGAATATGAGAGAAGGAAGAAAATTTTTATTCAAGAAAATTCTTTAAGCGATCCGGTAAAATTACCTGATGAAATGTTATTCGCTTCGGCAAGCGGAGTTGATCCCGATATTTCGAAAGAATCGGCATATCTTCAAACAAAAAGGATTACAAACGCCAGAAATTTTAATAAATTACAGGGCAGGCAATTACTTAGTTTAATAGATTCTGTGGCTGAACCTCCACAATTTGGAGTTATAGGCAATGAAGTTGTTAATGTATTAAAACTTAATATTAAACTTGATGAAATGAGCAAATAGAATGGATAGCCAGGAAGCATATCGCCCCGACCCTGATGAACTTCTTAATAAAATAAAAAAAGAAGAAGAAGGCAAAAAAGAGGGCAAACTAAAAATATTTTTCGGCATGTGTGCAGGTGTTGGCAAAACCTACACAATGCTCGAGGCGGCGCAAAAGGCCAGGAAAGAAGGCATCGAAGTAGTTATCGGTATTGTGGAAACTCATAACAGGGTTGAAACGGAATTGCTTACCGGGGGTTTGGACAAAATACCTTTAAAGGAAATAAATTATAGAGGCTCTTTCTTTAAAGAAATGGATCTAGACGCGGTAATATCCAGAATGCCGGCAATAGTATTAGTTGATGAATTAGCTCATACCAATATTCCAGGCAGCAGGCATGTTAAAAGATATCAGGATGTTGAAGAATTATTAAAAAACGGCATAGATGTTTACACTACATTAAATGTTCAACATCTTGAAAGCCGTGCCGAAACGGTAAAACAAATTACTGGAACTTATATAAGAGAAACAGTTCCCGACTCCGTTTTCGACAGGGCAGATGAGGTTGAGCTTGTTGATGTAACTATTGATACGCTGCTTCAAAGACTGCATGAAGGGAAAGTATACACTCCGGAAAAATCAAAACAAGCAGTACAAAATTTTTTTAGAAAAGGAAATCTGAACGCACTTAGGGAAATGTCTTTACGTCTTACCGCTGAGCGGGTAGACAAAGAACTAAGGGATTACAAAATTGAAAAAAATATTTATTCAACCTGGAAATCCGGGCAAAGATTAATGGTAGCTGTGGCGCCAAGCCCGTTTTCATCGAATTTAATTAGATGGACAAGGAGGCTTGCTTATTCACTGGAAGCGCCATGGGTTGCTGTTTATGTTGAGACAAATAAAAAATTGAACGAAGAAAGCAAAACTCTTTTGCAAGATAATCTTAAGCTAGCCAAAGAATTAGGCGCTGAAATAATAATAACCCAGGACACCGATATAATAAACGCGTTGATAAGAGTTGCAAAAGAAAATAATATTTCGCAAATAATCATCGGCAAATCGCGTAAAGCTAATTTGTTTGGCCTTCAATATTTTAAGAGCTTTATTAAGCAGCTTATTAAAAAAAGCGGCGAGATAGATGTTTACGTTGTTGGCGGAGAAGAGCTGTCTTCAACAGGTACAAAAACCGAGGCCACATTTAACCCCCAATCATCTTTTTCAAAATATATTCTTGCAGCCGCAATAGTATTTCTTAT
>DAIERC010000462.1 GCA_027347125.1 Ignavibacteriales bacterium | reverse complement strand
TGTTATTTCACTAGTTTTCCATTTGCTGGTTATTACATCCCCTTTGCAACCGCTAATTATAAAAAGCATGAGGATAGAAAATGTGAGCAATATTTTTTCCATCGGCCTTTCCACTATTTTGTTGAAAGAAAAATTCGTTTGTTAGACAACCAAACTTAAAATATGGTTTCATTTGTCCAGATTTTTCTTCTATTAAAATACTTATTGACGGCTATTTAATCATTTTATTACACACGGGTATAAATTAATGCCCTAACCTTCCGGCTAATTTTAACCACCCGACAGAAACGTGCGGTTCCTTGAATCATATTTTAATACCGCGAATAAACAGCTTATATGTTTTAATCGAATTATTTCATATTTTATAAAACAATTACTTTAAAAATGATCGGGTAATTTGATGCTGAGTTAATGCCGTCCGTTGGATTTTAATTTTATTCTAAAAAAAAGAGAAACAAATGCAAAGATGGCTTAAAATTACTATAGGTATTTCAACTTCAGTAATAATACTATTTTTAATCGGCGGATACATCTTCTATAAAATGCTTACCGCTACTCTGCCGGAATATTCCGGTGAAATAAACGCACCGGGAATTTCTGAACCAATAAAAATTTACAGGGACAGTATGGCCGTGCCTTACATTATTGCGCATGATGATAAGGACGCTGCCTTTGCCCTGGGTTTTATACATGCGCAGGAAAGATTGTTCTCGATGGATATTATCCGCCGGGCGGGGGAGGGAAGACTAAGCGAGATTCTAGGAACCAAAACTCTTCCCTTCGATGAAATGTTTCGCACTGTGGGTATTGAAAGAATTGCAAAAAAAATATACGGACAGCTTAGCCCGGAATCCAAAACACTTTTACAGGCTTATTCAAACGGCGTTAATTTTTATTTGGAAAAAGAAAAAAATAAACTGCCGGTTGAATTTGACATTTTAGGTTATACCCCGGAAAAATGGACGCCGGTAAGCAGCCTGATAATTATACGTATGATGGCCTGGGAGTTAAATATTGGCTGGTGGTCTGATGTGGCTTTATCAGACTTGATACAAAAATTCGGATACGATAAAGTAAAAGAAATTCTTCCCAATTATCCTGAAAATGCTCCGTATATTATTCCGTCCGGCATAAAAGATAATCCGGTTACCGCAGTAAATTTTTTTAAGACGGATATGGATTTTAGAAACTTTATCGGTTGGTCAGGCACTCATATCGGTTCCAACAACTGGATAGTGAATGGAAAGTTATCGGCAAGTGGTAAACCGGTTATTGCCAACGATACACATCTTGCGTTCAGCGCGCCGGGTAAATGGTTTGCGGTGGTAATAAAAAGTAAAGACTGGGACGCCGCCGGTGTAACACTGCCTGGGGCACCCGCGGTGGTAATAGGGAAAAATAAAAATATTTCATGGGCAGTTACCAACATAATGGAGGACGATGCAGATTTTTATTATGAAAAAATTGACTCATCAGGAAACAATTATTTTTATAACGGAAACTGGGAACCTTTATCGATAATAAAAGATACTATTCGCGTAAAAGATTCATCAAACGTAGTTATCGAAATAAAATCCACCGGGCATGGCCCGATTATTTCCGGCATCCATCCATACGGAATTTTATTCAACGATAAAAATATTTCATCGAATAATATCAGCATGCACTGGTTGGGGAGCTACCCGAGCGATGAGCTTTTAACATTTTATAAAATAAATAAAACAAAAAACTGGGATGAATTCCGTGCCGCATTCAGCACGTATAGTGTTCCCGGGCAAAATTTTGTGTACGGTGATGCAAAAGGAAACATCGGGTATGTCTTCGGCGCAAAGCTGCCGGTTAGAGCATCCAATAACCCCGGTTTTATATATGACGGCACCACGAGCGAAAATGATTGGCAAGGATTTGTTCCCTTAGAAGATTTACCTTCCTTATTTAATCCGCCGGAAAATTTTATTGCTTCCGCCAATAACAAAACAGTTAACGATTTTAAGTATTACATAACAAATCTTTGGGAACCGCCTTCAAGGATAGAAAGAATAACAGGTTTATTAACTTCAAAGCCGAAACAATCCGTTGAAGATTTTAAGCAATATCAAAACGATCTTGTTTCGCCTTATGCTAAGGAGATGACCTCTTACATCTTAAATGCATTTAAAGATGTTAAGGTTACTGATTCAAATTTAAATCTTGCATTAAGACTCTTCAAAAACTGGAACTATAAATTAGACCAGTATGAACAGGTTGCCGCGATATATGAGGTCTGTTTCAAATATTTGTTGAGAAATATTTTCTTAAACAAAATGGGGCAAGATTTATTTAACGAATTTGTTTTCGTCCAGAATATACCGTTCCGCAGTATAATGCAATTAATGAACAACCCCAACAGCAACTGGTTCGATGACCCTTCGACATCAAGGCTTGAAAACCGCGATGAAGTAATCAGAAAAAGTTTAGTTCAGGCTTTGAATGAGCTTGAAAAAAATTATGGCGGCGATATTACCGGCTGGCAATGGGGCCGGATGCATTATGTTGTGTTTAAACATATTTTTAGTGGTGTATCTACCATGCTCGATAAAATAATAGATATTGGTCCCTTCCCTGTTGGCGGCGACGGTACCACTATTTTTAATACCGAATACCCATTTACCACCGGAGTTAATAATGTGTTATCTCTTAAGCACGGTCAATATGAAAATAACCTAGGTCCTGTTGTAAGGTATATTTATGATTTTTCCAAACCCGATCAGTTTTACCTTATCTTAAACACCGGTGAATCAGGTAATGTACTCAGCAAACATTACCGGGATATGTCTAAGATGTGGCTGGAGGGGAAATACATGAAAATTAAAACCGACCTGGATGATATAGAAAACAATAAAAACAAATTGTTGATAATAAAATAAAAAATAGAACCATGCGTTCCTAAATTGTGTGTAGTTTTGTTTTTAATATGTTAAATTTGAAAATCAAAAAAATATTGATAGTAAAATGAAAGTTATTGAACACTTAAATAATGCCAAAGAGCCGTTAATAAGTTTTGAATTGATACCGCCTAAAAGAGGCGGCGATATTTACAGTCTCCTATCGGTTATTGATGAGATTGTAAAATATAAACCTCCGTTTATTGATATTACCAGTCATGCCGCCGAAGTTGTTTACGAAGAAACCACTACGGGTATACAAAAAAAAATAAAAAGAAAAAGACCGGGTACACTGGGCATATGCGCTTTAATTCAGAATAAATATAACATAGACGCCGTTCCGCATATTTTGACAAACGGTTTTACAAGGGAAGAAACCGAAGACTTCTTAATTGAACTAAACTATCTAGGTATTGAAAATGTTTTAGCAATCCGCGGTGACGACAGCGGATATAAAAAACCTATCCCTGCGGGCAAAAGCATTAATAAACACGCCGTTGACCTGGTGCGGCAAATTTTTGCGATGAACAACGGTAAATATCTTGAAGAAGGTTTACTTGATCCGAAGCCCACTAATTTTTGCGTGGGTGTAAGCGGATATCCTGAAAAACATTTTGAAGCTCCCAACCTGAAAACCGATATCAGGTATGTAAAAGATAAAGTTGATGCCGGCGCTGATTACGTAGTAACTCAAATGTTTTTTAACAATAAAATTTATTTTGACTTTGTCAATTTGTGTCGGGAAGAGAGCATAACTGTTCCGATTATTCCTGGATTAAAAATATTGACCAACAAAACACATCTTGTTAATATTCCTAAAAATTTTTATATCAATCTACCCGATGAGTTAGTTGATGAAGTTTACGCGGCAAAGCCTGAGCATATAATTGATGTAGGCGTTGAATGGGCGGCCAAGCAGGTTGAAGAATTATTTAACAAGAATGTACCCAGCGTGCATTTTTACATTATGCAAAACGCAACTCCGGTTGTAAAGCTTATGGATTTGCTGAAGAAGAAAAAAATTATCGAGTAAGCGCGCAACTTTTTCTTTTAATGGTAAAATATATAGATAAGAAAAATTTAAATGAATCCTATAAAAAAAAATTCCCGGCATAAATTAAGATGGGGTATTGCGGGCTGCGGAAGATATGCCGAAATGTCTTTTATTCCTACATTACTTTTACTCCGTAAAAGCGAACTAAATTCCATCTTTAGCCGCAATGCAGGCAGGGTAAAATCACTCGCCGAAAAATTCAGTGTTCCGAACCGTTATACCGATTATGACGAATTTTTAAAATCAGATATTGATGCGGTGTATATATCAAGCGCCAACGCGGATCATTACGAGCAAGTGATAAAAGCCGCCAAAGCCGGTAAGCATATTCTTTGCGAGAAACCGCTCGCGGTTACTTCAGCACAGGCCGAAGAGATGATTAGGGTGTGTGAAGAAAACAAAGTACGGTTTGCCGTAAATTATGTTTTCCGCTTTCATCCATTAATATCAAAAGCAAAAGAATTAATTGAAAGCCAGATGATAGGAAAGTTGGTTTCCGTAAACCTGAACTTTAATATAGATTTTCCTCCCGGCACCAATTTTAGGTTTAATAAAAGTTTAAGCGGGGGCGGCGCACTGCGCGATTTAGGCACGCACATGATTGACTTGCTTAGGTTCTTTGGCGGAGAAATTGAAAGCATAGACGGCGTGATTGATGAAATTGTTTACAAAAGCGAAGTGGATGATTTTGCCGCCGGTATAGTTAAATTTAAAAACAGCGGCTACGGCTATTTTAATGTTTCTTATAACAACAAAAAAGCTTTTAACCGGATTGAAATTTTAGGGCACAAAGGCGCATTATCCATAGAGCATCTTATCGGGACAAAATTCGTCCCCTCGAAACTTACTATTCTTCTTGACGGCGAAGCAAAAAAAGCTTTCAGGAAGAGAGGACATAAATTATTAAATCATCTAAAATTTGTTCAAACTTCCTTCCTTAAAAACGAAGTGCCGCCGGTTACGGGGTACGACGGTTTGGTAAACATGAAAATAATGGAAGAACTGGAGAACAAATATTTTGCAAACAGGAAAATTAATGTCACAAGATAAAAAACTAAAAGTTGCATTATTATTAGGAGGCACTTCGCCAGAAAGAGAAGTATCAAAATCATCGGCTTCTTCAATTTATAAAGCACTGTTAAATTTAGGTTACGAAACTAAACTTATAGACCCTGCTTACGGCGTAAACCAGCCTTCCGATCCGGAAGCTTTTTTTTCGGGGAAAGATTTTACGGAGATATCTAATAGGAAATATGTTGAAGCCGTAAACTCCAAATTGTTTGATGACGTGGATATTGCGTTTCTTGCGCTGCACGGTAAATGGGGTGAAGACGGCACAATTCAATCGCTTCTTGAATTAAGAGGAATAAAATATACCGGCTCAAAAGTTTTGGCCAGCGCAATTTCAATGGACAAGTTGATGTCCAAAATTTTATACCGGCATTACGATATAAATACACCACGCTGGCTTGTAGCAGAAGCAAACAGTGACGCAAACGAAGTATCGGAAAAAATTGGAAAAGAATTCGGCTACCCATGCGTTATAAAACCGAATGACCAGGGCTCGACTGTTGGTTTAACAATTTGCAGGAGCAAAGCGGAAGTTGATGCCGCGCTTAAACTGGCTCTTCGATTTTCCGATAAAGCTATAATTGAAGAATATATTTCCGGGCATGAAGTAACGGTTGCCATATTAAACAATGAAGCGCTGCCGGTTCTGGAAATAAAACCGAAACACGGAATTTATGATTATGAATGCAAGTACACATCCGGCATGAGCGAATATGAAGTGCCTGCAAAATTACCGGAAGATGTCTGCAAGGAACTTCAAGCGGAAGCGATAAAAGCTTTTAAGGCTACCGGCTGCACCGCTTACGGAAGGGCCGATTTTAGGCTGAGCAACAACATGAAACCTTATTGCCTGGAAATGAATACTCTGCCGGGAATGACGTCCACCAGCCTTGTGCCCAAAATGGCAAAAGCTGTGGGCATTTCTTTTGAGGAATTAATTGAAAGAATAATCAGGCTAAGTATATAAATGGCTGCTTCAAGAAATAAGAAATTTTTATTGTTCGGGTTCGTCCTTTTTTTCTTCTTAGGACTCATTTATATTTTTTTTAACGAGAGCGGAATATTAAAGTATTTAAAATTGAAACAGCAGCTTAATACGCTTAATCAAAAAGTTGAAGAAGTAAATGTTGATAATAAAAAATTGCAGGGTGATATCGATTCGCTGCAAAATAAAGTTCCGGCCAAAATTGAAAAAGTTGCGCGGGAAAAATACAATATGATTCGTAAAGGTGAAAAGACGATCAAAATTATTGAGAAGTGAGAATAAAGCTGAAGATTAACGACCGGCAGATAATCGAATAAATCCAGTAATAAATATTGTGTGAAAAATTTTTAGTATTAAAGCAACAATCGCTTTTACATTTCACTTTTCACGTACCCCGCTGAGAGTATAAAATGAGTAAATACAATCTTCCCCAAATACCGCTTGCTGAGAGAGCCCGCCCCAAAAACATTGACGAGTTTATGGGGCAGCAGGCATTGCTGGGTAAGGGCAAGCCGATAAGACTTATGATTGAGAATGACACGCTCGGCTCATTTATACTTTGGGGCCCTCCGGGCACAGGTAAAACCACTATAGCAAAAATTATTGCCGAACACACGAACTCAGAGTTCCATCAAATAAATGCCGTCTCTTCGGGCGTTAAGGATATCCGGGCAATTATAGAATTAGCTTCTTATAATAAAACTCTTAACAAGCGGACGATATTGTTTATAGATGAAATTCACCGCTTCAACAAAGCTCAACAGGATGCGTTGCTTCATTCGGTAGAATCGGGGTTAATAACATTAATCGGCGCTACAACCGAGAACCCTTCTTTCGAGGTTATACCGGCGTTAAGATCGCGGGCAAGAGTTTATATACTGGAAGAATTATCAAAGGAAGATTTAACCGAGATATTGAAATCAGCTATTGCTAAAGATGAGTTCTTATCTTCGTTAAACATTGCTGAAATCGATTTAGACTTTCTACTGTATCTTTCCGGCGGGGACGCGCGTTCACTATTAAATATTTTCGAATCGGCCGTAATCCAGGAGATTGATTCGGAGCCTGTTAAAATATCAAAAGCAGTGCTGGAGAACGTTGTACAGAAAAAAAATATTGTTTATGACAAAGGCGGCGAAGAGCATTACAACGTTATCTCGGCGTTTATAAAAAGCGTGCGCGGCAGTGACCCGGATGCCGCGTTATACTGGCTGGCTAGAATGCTTGAAGGCGGGGAAGACCCGCTTTTTATAGCGCGCAGGTTATTGATACTTGCAAGCGAAGACATAGGTAACGCTTCGCCTAACGGACTGGTACTTGCCGAAGCAGCCTTCGGTGCCGTAGAAAAAATCGGGTTACCGGAAGCAAGGATTATTCTCGCTCAATGTGCAACATATCTGGCTTCGTCGCCTAAAAGCAATGCGTCGTACACGGGCATAGAAAGCGCTTTTTCGGAAGTCAAGCAAAACCGGCTTTATTCAGTTCCTCTTCATTTAAGAAACGCGCCTACAAACCTGATGAAGAAAA
>DAIERC010000448.1 GCA_027347125.1 Ignavibacteriales bacterium | reverse complement strand
AAGAGATTGTTTATCTTCATTCCGAGTTCGCTCAGTTTCATATCGTAAGTATGAATTGCGTCGGAAACAGATTCTCTTTCTTTTCTAAAACTGTTTTGGGTAGATTCTTTTTCATTTATTAACGCTCTCATGGTTTTAAATTCCGAATCGATCTCGCCTTCTTCCTTTAACAGGGCTTGCTTGCCTTCTTCAAGTTCTTCAAGTTCAAGCTTTTTTTCTTCAAGTATGCCGGTTAAAGATTCGGATTCTTCGCCGGATGAAGTAATGTCGTATTCCCTTTTGGTAATCGATTTTTTTATTGTCTCAATAGAATCCTGCGCCCGTTTAATAGCGTTTTCCGTATTCTTCTTTTCGCCGAGCAGTCTTTCAAGTTCAAGGTTAATTTTATTTTGGCTGGAAACTACGGTGTTATACTCGTGTTCAAAACTTTTAAATTCTTCCTCAAGCATCGTACGCTGTTCTTCGGTTTTTGCCCTTTCGCCGCGCTGCCCTTCAAGTAGTTCGCTTAACGCCGTCCTGTCATTATCAAGCTTGTTCGATTCCACAACAAGGTCGCTTATTTCCTGCCGGGTCTTTTCAATTTCATCATTTGCTTTTTGTTTCTCAAACTCGAACTGCGCAATTTGTTTTTCAACGTTCGACAAATCATTTACCAGCAGTTTGCCCCGTTCGGAAAGAACATTTAAATCAATCTCGCTTATCTTCTCTTCAAGCCGCTGTATCTCATCCCTTAGTTTATCTAGCGCGGCTTCTCTCTGCGGAAATTCGTCTTTCAGCTTTTCAAGAAATTGTTTTCTTCCGAACAACGAATCGTCGGGCTTTGGAGCAGACCCGCCTTCAATATTACCGAACTGGTCAATATAATCGCCGTTTAACGTGGTAAAACTGAAGTCGGGATATTTATCCGATAATACAAACGCGGTATCAAGCGTATCTACAATGGCGTTTTTATCAAGCAGCCTGTTAAAGAAATTTTTCCATTTATCTTCCGTTTGCACGAAATCTATAGCCCAGCCAACAAACCCGCTTTCTTTCTGAAGCTTTATCGTTTTTCTTTTTATGCTGTAATCCTGAAGCTTTTCAATAAGGTTTTTCTTCTTATTGTTTCTAAGCCCCGAAACATAAAACGAAGCTTTGCCGATATCATTATTCTTAAGATATTCAATGCCGCTTTTAAGATCGTCGATTGTTTCTACAAGGATGTCGTTCAAATTATTCTTGAGTGAAGCCTCAACGGCAAAGCGGTGCTCGTCGCTCGAATTCCCGATATGCGCAAGTATGGTTCTGTCACCCTTCGACCAATCACCGTTCTCAAGCAGCGCTTTAGCGCCTTTTGAAACGCCTTCAAGGTTATCAATAAGATTTTGTATAAAACCTATCTTTTCTTTAAGAGTATTAATCAATCCCTTGTACTCAAGCTCTTTTTCTCTCAGAACATTCAAATCTTTTTCAAGCTGTTCTTTTTCTTTTCGCTTCTGCGTGTAAATTGTTTCCGCTTCGTCAATCTTCTGTTCTACATCCAGCTTTTCCTGGCTAAGCTCTTCAAGGTACCCGACCGTTTTTGCGACGTTCCCCGTAAGAGTTTGAATTTTAGCATTAAGTTTACTTATTGATACGTTTTTTGCGTCGAGGGATTTTTCCAGGTTCGATAATTCGTTTTCTTTGCCGGTTATTTCTTTGAACTTATCAAGCAG
This sequence comes from Ignavibacteriales bacterium, assembly GCA_027347125.1. GTDB lineage: Bacteria > Bacteroidota > Ignavibacteria > Ignavibacteriales > Ignavibacteriaceae > FEN-1297. The sequence goes on along the minus strand of DAIERC010000448.1, from coordinate 3,000 downwards.
TAGTTCCGATTGTTCTTTTAATATTTTTCTTTTTAATTCAAGTTCTTCTTTATACCTTATAACAGTTTCATGAGTAGATTGCTTCTCGTTTTGCTTCGAGTTTATTTTTTTATCCAGGTCTTCAACATCAAGCGCGCCGTCATTTATTAATTCCTCGGCTTCCTCAAGCTGTATCTTTAATTCCTCAAGCTCTTGTTTATACCTATCAATATTGCGTTCAAGAGATTTTTTTCTCTCTTCGGCAACCGAAATATGTTTTTGGGAATTATAAATTCTTTCTGTCTGTCCGGTTACTTCGGCCCGCTTGCTTATTAATTGATGCTCAATTTCGGTTAACGATACTTTCTGTATTTTTAATTCATCTTCAAGCTTTGCAAGCTCCGATTCAAGTTCTATCTTTTTTTGAAAATTTTCTTCTTTTTTTGTTTTCGATTCGGCTTTTTGCAGGTTGAATGAGGCAAGCTCCCGCTCGGCAAGATCCAGTTCCAGTTCTCTTAGTGTTGAAGAAATCTTATTGTATTTGTCTGCCCGTTTCGCCTGTCTTTCAAGCGAATTTACTTTCTTCTCAACTTCGGCTACAATATCATTAACGCGTGTAAGATCTGCTTTAACTTCATCAAGTTTTCTTAGAGCAAGCCGGCGGCGAAGTTTATATTTGTTAACCCCGGCGGCTTCTTCAAACATTGTTCGGCGTTCTTCGGCTTTGCTGCTTAAGATGGTCTCAATCATCTTCAACTCGATAACGGAATAAGCGTTGGCACCTATGCCGGTATCCATAAAAAGGTTTGTTATATCTTTAAGCCGGCAAACATTTTTGTTTAGAAGGTATTCGCTCTCGCCCGATCTAAAAATTCTTCTTGTAATTGTTACTTCGGTATATTCGGTAGGTAAGATGCCTTTGTTGTTTTGTATTGTAAGCGAAACTTCCGCCATACCCATCGGCTTCTTGTTGGAAGTGCCGTTGAATATTACGTTCTCCATTTTGTCGCTTCTAAGAGCGCCGCTTCTCTGTTCACCCAGGCACCATCTTATAGCATCCACAATATTTGTTTTACCGCAGCCGTTCGGTCCTACAATAGATGTAACCCCTTGATTGAAATTAACAACCGTCTTCTGCGCAAAAGATTTGAACCCTAATATTTCCAGTTTAGATAAATACAATTATTTCCCTTACCCGAAAATTTTATATTGTTTAAATGTCAGTTGCAGATAATCGAATACCGAGTTGTTTATTTGATAGTATAATAAAATTCCGCCAATAACTACTATTAGTAAAAGTATGCTGTAAAAATAAACGCTGCCTGAGTTAACATCGAATATTACGTATATTCCTTTCATCAACCGGTAGAATATCCATACGGCAAAAATTATAAGACCGATATATAAATACAGATTTGCTATATCCGCGCTAAGCAGCCTATACAAAACGATACCAACCGGTATAAGTAAAATCAACGGTAGAAACGACCAGATAATACTAAAGTAAACGCTTGAATAAAATACTCTTGTTTTAACAAAAAACGAAGCGATTTTTACAACAACGGTAAGAATCATCAAACCGAATAGAAAGAAAAACGACAGCCAGACTAATGCAAGCAGCGGGTGCCATGCAAGGTAGCTGAAAATTTTAATAAGCCCTGCGCTACCGAACGAGAGAAGGATTTTTTCAAGCACAATATTTTCTTTAAAGTAAAACAGCATGTTGCCGGTAATAAGCGCCGAGATGGCAGCTACAATTAAGGCAAGCACAGTTGAATGATATCCGGACATAATTCTTTGATCCCTTACATCCGCATAAAAATTATATGGCCTTAGCAATGCGCGCGAAGCGTCTTCCCTGAATTTACGCCCTGAGTTTACAAGCACTCCTATCAACAGCGCCAGCAGCAATCCGTACAAAACAAAATACATCGGCGCGTCATCTTTTTTTATACCGATAGGTATTGTTACTTTTTCACCGTTGTGAAGCTTGGAATAAATTACCTTGTAACCGATGCGATCGGTATTTCTGCTTTCGCCGCATATTCCTATTTTATAAATATTATCCTCATTATAACCGGCGGTTAATGATGCGTAATCGCCGCGGTAATCGAACATGGAATTGATAAAGTACCCGGCCATCGGATTGTTGGACGAATAATCTATCAAGTCGTCAAAATATTTTGCCTGCGCCTCAAATGAATGATCATTTACGTAACCGTTGCTGTTTCCGATGTTAACAACATAGGTAGCTTCGCTAATAAAAACTCTGCCTGCTCCAATATCATTTTGAATTCTTTTAAGCTGGTCTGTTTTAGAATCAATTGGAGTATTGAATAACTCAACTCCGTACAGATCAATGTTATCTATCGCCGAAACATTAAGCCCGCTGAAAGAAGCGTAAGTTAGCAAGTTGGTTGTATTTTTAACTATTCTGCCTAATGTTTTTAGATATGTAGATATCGCATCCGATTGGGGCAAATAAGAACTGCCTAACCCGATAGCAGCTACCGCGGAATATTCTCTGTATGCTTTAATATAATTGCTAAGATAATTTTTACTTCTTGAAATAAAATTAGGATCAAGTGCCAGGTGTTCTGGCAGATCATTTATAGGCAATTCGATAAATGCGAGTAATCCATACTTTTCACATAGACTAAGATAATAAGGGTGCGGAACCGATTTAGCAAATCTTACGCTGTTAAAACCCAGTTCCTTTATCATTCGTATGTCGTTTTCCATATCTGAATAAGTTGCAAGACTACCGTATTCGCCGTAAGACGGAACATACGTAACACCGTTAAGCATAAAGTCGGTACCATTAAGCTTAAATGAATTTTTACTTCCCGTTAACGAATAAATAGCCAAAGGCCTTACCGTTTTATCAATCAAATTTCCGCCGCTCCACAATTCAACATCAATATTATAAGAATTCGGATCTGACGGGGACCATAGTGTTGGCGATGCTAATTCCAGCGATTCGGAAATGCTTTTATCTTTATTGGGGCTCAGCTGAAAATC
>DAIERC010000437.1 GCA_027347125.1 Ignavibacteriales bacterium | reverse complement strand
GTTGAAAAGCCTGAAGCCGGGGGGAAACTACAGCACATATGCGCATCACAAAACAAAAGATAACAAAAACTTATGCGTCAATATTCATATGTACACGCATGAGCTGGAAGATCAGCTTGTTGCCGTTGTAATTATGAAAGACATTACGGAACAGATGGAAATTCAAAACCGCCTTGAATCTGCCGAAGTCAATTACAATATGCTTATTAATTATTCGCTGGATTTAATTATAATACTTACTCAGGATGGAAAATTCAAACTGGTATCACCTGCCAGTAAAAAGCTGCTGGGCTATTCTCCCGATGAAATGACCGGGAGATCCATATACGATTTTGCGGACAGGAACAATTACTCGTATATAAATTTATTCCTAAATAATTTGCAACTGGGAAAATCCTACGAGGGACAATTTTTATTCAAAAAGAGAAACGGGGAGAAGATTTACCTCAAGGGAGTTTCATCTATGCTGCCCGATGTAGAAAATGCCAAGCTGAAAATTATTATGGTTCTTAGAGACAATACCGAAAAGAAAATATTATTTGACGAATTGGCTGCCGCGCAAAATAAGAACGAAGATATAGAGCAGTTAAAGACAATTATTTTAACCAATATGAATCATGAATTCAGAACTCCGCTTGTAGGCATTCTAGGCTACGCGGAAATTTTGGAAAATGAAATTACCGATCATGAGTTAAAAGAAATGCTGGATGTAATCCGTGAAAACGGCGAGAGGCTGCTTACTAGTTTAAACATGATAATAAACCTAAGCGCGCTTGAGGCGGGCAACATTAAATTATTCAAAACAAAAGTTGACCTGAGTGTAATAGTACTAAAAGTAATTAATAAATGTAAAAGTTACGCCGATAAGAAAAAGCTGTATATTAAATTAAATCCAAAGCAGCAAAATTTCGTTCTACGGATAGATAAAGATTTACTTCACGACGCACTGTTTTTTATTATTGATAACGGTATAAAATATACCGAGATGGGCGGGTTGACCATTAATATTGATTATTGCACCGACGGGCAGAAAAAATGCTGTAAAATTGAAATTATTGATACCGGCATAGGCATCCCTGAAAATAAACAAAAAATAATTTTTGAGGCATTTAGGCAAATAAGTGAAGGGAACAACCGCACATTCGAGGGCCTGGGACTTGGCTTAACCGTTGCGCAGAAAATTATTAACATGATTGGAGGAGAAATTAAATTTACCAGTACACCTAGAAAAGGAACAACCTTTGCATTGTTGATACCGGTAGAAGAATAAAAATCGCTTAAACTTATATACTATTTAATTCGTGAGTTGTTATAACTGCGGCGGCTGATTGTTGACGTTATTAAGTTATTTATTGTTAACTTGAACTTGTTCATTCTTCACTAATTCCCCAATAAAACTTATATCTAAATTCGTTAATAGCTTCAAAATTTACTTATTATGCGGAATGGCCGCGAATTATTACTTTACGGCGCTATTAAGATTCTCACCTTTTTTACGATAATAGATTTAGGAATGTAGTATTTGAGATAAATTTTTAATTAATAGTAATATTCTTATTTCGAAACAGCAAAATGAAAGATGATATTATTTTAGATGGTGACCTAAACGATACAGCAATCACCGAAATGCTGTCTAGAAGGTTTAAGAATTTAGCCAAGGAATATCTACAGCTTGACATAAAAAACGATTCTGAATTTGTAAAAAACTTAAAAGAAAGCTCCAGGTTTTTCAGTTATGCGCTTCCGTTCCCGATAAATGAAATGTTTATAAGGCAGGAACTGGCGCCGTTATACTGGGTATACCGGTCGCCTTTAGTAATTTACCTGGAAGAGTTTTTTAAGATATCTTTAACACAATCGAACAACCAGAACATTCATAATTCCATTAAAGATTTTTACCTTAAATGGATTATGATGAACCCGGGCAATGAGAAAAAATATTTTGCGGCATCTACAATTAATTTTATCGAAAAAAAAGCAAGCAAAAGTAATTTCCTATATTCAATTTTACACGCAGTTATACTTTCGTACGATAATTATTTTTACAATCCCGAAAAATCGATTGAGTTGTTCAATACTGCCGTAGATTTGGTTGACGACGATAATTTAAACGAAACATTTAAAGAAGAGCTTCATTACTTAATAAATATTTATGCCGGCTTCTCGTATTTTCTGCAGAAGAATCCTTCGCTGGCAAGAGAAAAATTTACAGAGGCGTTGAATATAAAGCCTTACGGTATAACCGCTAAATTCTATCATTCGCTTTCCGATGCAATAATAAATCATCAACTTTTGTCGGGGGATATTGTAAGTGATTTATACGACTTTGATATTCAGCGCATCATTCACGCTATTGATAACAACAACCTGGGTATGATGGAATATTTCCTTAATAATTCCGTTGTGAGCAATTTCTTTTATTACCAGGAATTTGTTCCCTCGGTTGAAATGTTTGCAAGCTTTTTAAGAGATATAAAAGGAACAAGAAATTACGACCTGAAAACGGTTAAAATAAACCTTACATATTTCAAAGAGTTAAAATTAGCGGATTACCATACACCTGAATTTGAAAAAAACATGGCCTTCCTTGAAAGCGTACTGCAAAAATACTCGGCTAACGAAAACATATTATTCCTCGGCGCTTCCGAAAGGATACAGCAGAAATTTAAAACTACGCTTGAAGTTGTGATAAGCGCGATTAAAAATAAATACTATAAAGAGGTACAGGAGAAGCTTAAAAAATTTGATACCGAACTGCAGGATAAACTTACCGAACTCGAATTACTTTCACGCGACCATGAAGGTATTAAGGCAAAACTTCAGGACAAGATGAAGCACAATATAGAAATGTTGGAAAAAACCGCAACTGAAAATATTGCGCTGCTTGAGGAAAGAATAAGCAACCTTCATCTAATACAAAGCCTGGATCCGAAAGCAGCGTTTAAAAACGCGATGACGTATAATTTTATTCTTTCATTTACCGTATTTCTTATGGGAGGATGTGCGGGTTACTCGAATAATTTTGTTGACGATATGATAAAATCCGGCAGCACTTTTTCCGTAATAATGACGACAGGCCTAAAATGGGGAGTTGTAGCATTCTTAATCGGTTTCTTAATTGCGGTAGTAGCTTCCGGCCTAGCGTTGCTTGAAGGAGCAAACCAGAAACAAAAGTTGCTGCAAACAATAAACGCGTTGAAAAACGAAAAAGAGCATAACATAGTATATCTTAAAACCGAATTTCAAAACAAGGAAAAAGATCTGGAAGATAAATTCAAAAGCAATATGGAAACACGCAAAAAGTATATTGACAGTTTAAGAGCCGAAAGAGAAATTCAGGAAAAAACTTATAAAGAAGAAGCCGAACAAAAAATTATGGAAGAGTCAAAACCAATCCTGGCGCTATACGTATAAGCCCGCACAATAAATCAATATTAACCGAATAACCGCAATCATTTAATTCTAAATTTACCCAGGCCGGAGTAGAATATTTTAATTCTGCCATTTTAAGTATTCCTTAAAGATGTTTTACATAATGTTTGTTAATGGGAAAATAGGAGGTTTACCGAAAGATAAAAGGCTTTGTATAGGGAGATAAACGTTTTCAAGACGTTTTCAGAACGTTTCCAAGACGCTTTGAGGATAGTTTTTCGATTTGTTTTCCCTTTATGAGGATTAAGTAAGCTTAACCGCCAAAGTTAAAATCCAAACGATGAAGAGGTAAAGCTTGCTTTAAGAAAAATAAAAAAAATTCAAAGTCGGCGCAAGGGGGAAAATGTTCAGTAAACAGTGCTCGGCTTTCAGCAGAACAACATTAGCCTTAAAATTGTAAATGCCGGCTGTGTAAATCCTAATAACTTACCGAATCCGCTTCTCCAAAACTTTGGTTATTCCTTTTATTGTTTTTCTACAAGCATAAAGACTTTGGCTTTTCATTTTTATCCTTCCTATAAAAAATTCCGACCTAAAATGAGCGGGTTGAAATTGGCTAAAATTAGCCAACCGTAGGAAATGGGACAATTGGTTTAGATTAAATCTATTAAAAATGGGAAAAAACTATGTGGTACAAATTTAGTATAAGCTACCTCTAAAAATTGATTTATTAATTTTTGACGCTTATGAAGGTAGTAATTTTAGCCGGGGGTTTCGGAACGAGAATCAGCGAAGAGTCGCATCTGAAACCGAAACCAATGATAGAGATAGGGGGAATGCCTATTCTGTGGCATATCATGAAAATCTATTCCCATTACGGATTTAACGATTTTATTATTTGTCTTGGTTACAAGGGAATCGTTATTAAGGAATATTTTGCTAGCTATTTTCTTCATACAAGCGATATTACTTTCGATTTTAGGCACGGCAACGAAATTACTTACCACAATCATTATAACGAACCGTGGAAAGTTACACTTATAGACACAGGTCTTGATACAATGACTGGAGGAAGGATTAAACGAATTCAGCCTTACGTTGATAATAAAACTTTTTTAATGACGTATGGCGACGGTGTTTCGGATATAGATATAAAAAACTTGGTCGAATTTCATAAGAATCACGGCAAGATGGTCACTGTTTCAGCAACCCAGCCATCCGGCAGGTACGGCTCAATAAGTCTTGGTGAAGGAAATAAAGTGAACAGTTTTCAAGAAAA
>DAIERC010000429.1 GCA_027347125.1 Ignavibacteriales bacterium | reverse complement strand
CCGGGTTTAACAAAGTACCAGCTTTTTAGCGTATTTTCTTCGGTGGTATAAAGTTCAATTCCTGTATTCATAATAAATTTATCCACAGCCGACTTAACTCCGAAAATACCTCCGACAAAATTACCGTCGATATAATCGTGTCCCGCAAAAACTCCGCCCGGCCTTAACTTCGGGTACCATGCTTTAAGATCTTTGGAACAGCCTTCAAATGAATGATCGGCGTCAAGATAAAGCCAATCAAAATATTCATCGGGGAATTGTTCGGCCGCGGCAACAGAATCCTTTTTTATTATTTGTACGCTGCTATCGTCTGCAAATTTGTCAACAACGGAAAAATAATATTGTTTCTGCTTATCATCAGACACGTTAGCAATATCTTTATAATCCGAACTGTACTTCCAGCGATCAATCAGATATAATTCTTCGCCTTGCCAATTCGATCGTAATGTTTTCGAGAACACTCCTTCCTGAACGCCTATCTCGGCACCTTTGCCGTCTAATCCTAATTTGTTAAACAAGCTTCCGAAATCATCCCGGTGGTAAATTTTTATATCGCCGGTTTCATTCGCATTTTCATTAAGCGAGGAATGATTATCAGGTAAATTAAGCAACCTGTTTACTTTTGTTAAGCCGCCAACAGCAAATAGATTATTTGGATTATTCTTTACCGCCCATTCGAACATTGTTTTCGCTTGATTATCATGCTCGGTTAAAAATAAAGTTTCGCCCAAACCCGCGCACGCCTGCGATGAATTCGGATCAATACTTAAAGCTTTTTCAAAACATGCTCTTGCGCTATCTGTATCGTTTAATCCAAGGTAAATAAAACCCTTCATGTTATGGAAAGAAGCGGCAAAGCCTATATCGGTCGGATTACTCAGATGACCGTTAAATAACCTTTCCGCCTGTAATAATTTTTGCAGAGCTTTTTCAAATTCCTTTTCGTTAAATAATTCATACGCGTCGTTAATCAATTTATCCGTATCGGGTTCTTCTGCCGTATCAAGAGCATTTACCGTCGTATTTTTGCCGTTCGTTTTTAATAATGAATTATCGTTTGCCGGTAGGTTTAGAATATTGTTAACCCTAAGCAATCCTTCGGCTGCGGCTTTGTTTATTGAATTATTTTTTACTCCCCATTCATACATTGTTTTGGCGGCCTCATAATTTTTCGCGCTAAAAAGAACGTCGCCCAAACCGGTGCATGCCAATGATGAAGTGTTATCTTCGTTTAACGCTCTTTCAAAATAATTCTGCGCTTTTTCAGGGTCGCCGGTAATTAAAGAGATATTGCCCGCCAGGTTTAAAAGGTACACAAGGTCGAGTTCCTGGTCATCATGTTTATACTCATCATACACTTCTATTGAATTATTTAAATGACGAAGAGCTACGGCATAATCTTTTTCTTCAATTAACGATAAAGCTCTTTCCAAATTTTCAACGAATTCGTTCTTGTTCAGGGTAATCATAATATTTCTTCCTTTTGTTTGTTTTCCTTTTAACCAAATTTCTTCCGGGGTGCCGCCCCACTTATCTATAAATATTTTTTGATTTGTCTCTAAACGTGCTTTATACTTTTCCATTCCTTCTGCGGTAAAGCTTTTAGAACCGTAATGATGAATAAAAACATCATGCGCGATCACTGTTTTATAACCTGCAAGTTGCGCTCTCAAACAGAAATCATCATCTTCAAAATTGCCGGGTGAAAATCTTTCATCAAGCCCGCCGATTTTATCTATTACTTCCTTTTTAATTAAGGTGCATAAAAAAGCAACCCGCGGGAACTCGAAAATTTTCCCGCTATTATTCTTCTTAACTTTTTTTGCGTACGCGTGCATCTTTTCTATGCTTGCATATCTGGCGTCTTTATCGAGTTGAACACCGCTTACCGCATTGCTAACCGGACCGACTAAACCAATTTCATTATTCGATTCCGCAACTTCAATCATCCTTTCGAGCCAGCCTTTTGTAACAACTATATCGTTATTGGCTATAACCAGGTATTTACCGGAAGC
>DAIERC010000388.1 GCA_027347125.1 Ignavibacteriales bacterium | reverse complement strand
AGATCATAATGGTAATTTATGGTTTCCCACAATGAAAGGGGTCGTGGTAATTGATCCGCGAAAATTAAAATCTAGCCGTAAAATTATTCCTGTCTATATTGAAAAAATTTCAATTAACAACACTCAGGTTAATCAATCGGCTCAAAACGTTTTCCCTGTTGAAGATGGAAAATTGGAATTTAATTATACAGCAATAAGTTTTCTGGTTCCTAAGAAAATTAAATTTAAATATAAACTTGAAGGCTTCGACAAAGGGTGGATAGACGCTTCAAATAGAAGAGTGGCTTACTATACAAACATTCCCTACGGAAATTATACATTTAAAGTTATTGCATGTAATGATGAAGGCGTATGGAACACGAAAGGAGCCTCTTTTAGTTTTTACCTTAAGCCGACTTTTTACCAGACATTCTGGTTCTACGCGGCATCGATTTTTGTCATTTTGAGTTTAATATATTTCGGCTATAGGTATTGGTTAAATATATTGTTGAAACAAAAAGAAGCTTTGGAAGCGAAGATAGCGGAGAGAACAGCGAGTCTTTTAAATGAAAAGAATAAATTGGAAGAGGCTGAAAAAAAATTCCGTTCTGTAACCGAGTCAGCAAACGATGCTATAGTTGGTTTGAATAGCGAAGGTAAAATATTCTTATGGAATAGAAGCGCCGAAGTATTATTCGGCTATTCAATGCTGGAAGCCCTTGGCAAAGAATTTGGTTTACTATTCCATGATCCGATGATATCAAATAAAAAGAACGCGTTATCTCAGTTTCTTATTTCGAATAGCGGTAAGACAATTGAATTAACAGGCAAAAGTAAAAGCAGCCAAATTTATCCTCTTGAAGTATCTTTTTCGGATTGGAAGAGCGGAACGGAAGTTTTTTATACCGCGATAATAAGAGATATAACCGAAAGGAAACAATCGGAACAAGCATTAAAGGAAAGCGAAGCAAAACTTAAAGAGTTGAATTTGAAAAAAGATAAATTCTTTTCGGTTATGTCACACGATCTTCGTAGCCCCTTCAGTTCTGTGCTCGGTTTTTCCGAATACCTTACTTCAGAAGCTGACAAGCTTACTTTGGGTGAAATAAAAAATTTTTCCGCAAATATTCACAGGTCGGCAAGCGGAATAATGAGGCTGCTGGAAAATTTATTATTATGGGCAAGATTCCAGACAAACGTAATCGAATTCGTTCCGGAAGTTTTTAGTATTAACAACTTAATAAATGAAATATTGGAAATATATCATGCAAATTTTATCCAGAAAAATCAAAACATCGAATTGTACCTGGATGAGAATTTGAAAGTAGTTGCCGATAGGAATATGATTGATTCCGTTATCCGCAACCTGGTTTCAAACGCAATAAAGTTTACTAATGAAAAAGGCACAATAAAAATAACCGCTACTAGAAATTCTAAAAATATTGAAGTAATTATTGAAGACGACGGGCTGGGAATAAAAGAAGAGTATATCAATAAACTTTTTAAGATAGAAGAAAATTATTCAACCGAAGGTACACAAAAAGAAAAAGGGACCGGCCTGGGTTTAATACTTTGCAAAGAATTTATCATGAAAAATAACGGTGATATTTGGGTTGAGAGCAGATGGGGAAAAGGAAGTAAATTCCATTTTACGCTTCAAGCTGAATAATATAGATATAAATTAGTTCAAATGTTTTTAAATTTAATAAACAATTATTTTTAAAAAGTCTTTAATTTGTTTGTTATACAACATACTTTTTTTGTAATTTTGTGTCGAAAAATTAAGAGGGGCCCATGGGGTTCAACAGTATTGTATTAGTAAAGCAGGTGCCTGACACTGCAAATATTTCTGGCCAGGTAATGAAAGAAGACGGCACCGTAAACAGGGCTAAACTACCCGCAATTTTTAACCATGAAGACAGGGTTGCTTTAGAGCTTGCCCTAAGAGTAAAAGATGAATACGGCGGAAAAGTTACGGTTGTTACGATGGGGCCTCCCAGAGCGTCGGATGTTTTGAGAGAATGCCTTTATATGGGCGCCGATGAAGCCGTTTTAATTAGCGACAGGAAATTTGCCGGTGCTGATACTTTGGCTACTTCATATGTACTTTCGGAAGCGATAAAAAAAATTGATAATTACGATTTTATTTTTGCAGGGCGCCAAGCTATAGACGGCGACACTGCGCAAGTAGGACCGCAAACCGCAGAGAAATTGAATATACCTCAAATTACCTACGCGGAAGAAATTTTAAGCATCTCTAATGAAACCGTTAAAGTAAGAAGAAAAATAGAAGGCGGTTACGAAATTCTTGAATCTAAATTGCCTGTTCTTATTACGGTGCTAAAAGATTCCTCTTTTCCCAGGCCTTTCAAAGCTAAAAGAATTATGGCGTACAAAAACGCCAAGACATTAATGGAGCTTGAAAAATTGACCGAAGGTAATTCGTTATTATATATCGACCAATTAAAAGAAGAGTACATCTCTAGAAATCTTTACATCCAAACTTTAACTATGGATGATTTAAAACTGAATACCGAAAGATGCGGTGTTCAGGGTTCTCCTACAAAAGTACACAAAGTTGAATCGGTTATACTTGCCGGCGGAAATCATGAATTGATTGAGCCGAATAAAAACGGTATAAGCCGCTTAATAGACCAATTAATGGAAGATCATATTTTAGGTTAAAACTATGGGGAATACAAACAGAGACGTTTGGGTTTTTATTGAACAAAGAAACGGAAAACCTGCCGATGTAAGTTTTGAACTTTTATCAAAAGGCAGAAAACTTGCCGAAAGCCTTAAAGGATCATTAAAGGCAATTGTAATTGGCAGCGGCGTAAAGAAACTTGCGGCTGAAACATTTAAGTACGGCGCAGTTGAAGCTATTACAATTGATCATCCGGCGCTTGAGCATTACCGCACGCTGCCTTATAGCCGTATATTAAACGAGCTGGTGGAAAAATTTTCTCCAAGAGTTATTCTTTACGGCGCTACGGTTATAGGCAGAGATCTTGCTCCGCGTGTAGCTTCGCATACAAAAAGCGGACTTACGGCTGATTGTACCGATCTTCAAATTTCGGATGTGAAATATCTTAAACAGGATTATGCCGATTTGCTTTTGCAAATTCGCCCCGCTTTCGGTGGCAATATTATTGCCACAATTATTTCACCGGATATTACAACACAGATGGCAACGGTGCGTGAAGGCGTTATGCGCTTAGAGCCGCTTGATCATCATGTTGACGGAAAGATTACCGAATATCCGTATGTGCATGATCCGCTAGACGAACTTGTAAAAATAATTGAACAGCACAGGCAGGAAAATAAAGTAAATCTTAAAGCCGCTCCTATTATTGTCGCCGGCGGTTACGGGATGGGAAACAAAGAAAATTTTAAATTGATTAGTGATCTGGCAAATTTGCTTGGCGGTGAAGTTGCTGGTTCCCGCGCTGCCGTTGATGCCGGATTTATTCATGCTGATAGACAGGTAGGGCAAACAGGCGTAACGGTAAGACCTAAATTGTATATTGCCTGCGGAATTTCGGGCGCCATTCAACACAGGGCAGGAATGAATGAATCAAATAAAATTATCGCGATAAACACCGATCCCGATGCTCCAATATTCGGTGTTGCTCACTACGGAATTATAGGGGACGCCGCACAGATAATTCCAATGTTTATAAATGTATTCAAGCAAAAATTGAGATAAGATTATGGCAAACTTTTTTTTGGATAACGCGGACCTGTTATATC